>CAZHJO010000050.1:0-11432 GCA_964532755.1 uncultured Maribacter sp.
GGTTTTCCAGTAAGTAAATCACGCCCTTGAACCGATTTTTCATCAGGTGGAGTTTGTAAGTCCTCCGTAGCTGAACCTATTTCAATTTTTATTGCTTCCGCAGTACTTTCCCCAACATAAAGGTTGTGCTGCGTACGCATGTAATAAATGATGTCGTTGGTAAAAACATCACCAGCAATTTTCACTGATTTGTCACAGACAATGCCGCCTAAGGCAATTACAGCAATTTCAGTTGTACCACCTCCTATATCGACAATCATGTTTCCTTTGGGCTGCATAATATCCAAACCAATACCTATTGCGGCCGCCATAGGTTCATGAATCAGATATACTTCTTTACCATTTACACGTTCAGCTGATTCCTTCACTGCACGCATCTCAACTTCGGTAATCCCCGATGGAATACAGATAACCATACGTAAAGCTGGCGGAAACCATTTTTTCTTCAAAGCTGGTATGTTCTTAATGAACATATTGATCATCTTTTCAGAGGCATCAAAATCTGCAATAACCCCATCTTTCAATGGTCTAATGGTCTTAATGTTTTCGTGTGTTTTTCCTTGCATCATGTTGGCTTCTTTACCAACGGCGATGATTTTACCAGTGATACGATCTCTGGCAACAATAGACGGACTGTCAACTACAACTTTGTCCGCATGAATGATGAGGGTGTTTGCTGTACCTAAGTCAATAGCAATTTCCTCGGTCAAGAAATCAAAAAATCCCATTTTAAGTTATTTGGTTTCGGTTAAAAGGTGCATTTCATCGACAAAAGTAGTAAAATTAATGCTTAAAATGACGTGTGCCAGTCATTACCATTGCAATATTATTTTCATTACAGTAATCAATGCTCAGTTGGTCTTTAATAGAACCACCTGGCTGTATAACGCTGGTAATGCCACTTTTATGCGCGATTTCAACACAATCCGGGAACGGGAAAAAAGCATCGCTCGCCATGACCGCGCCAGTGAGGTCGAATTTGAATGACTGTGCCTTGTGAATAGCTTGGTTTAAGGCGTCTACACGGGAAGTTTGTCCTGTGCCACTCGCGCAAAGTTGTTTGTTCTTTGCCAGGACTATGGTATTACTCTTGGTATGTTTGCATAGCTTTGATGCAAAAATCAAATCTTCCAACGCTTGAGATGAAGGTTCTTTTCCGGTTACGTATTTTAAATCGGCTACTGTATCGGTTTTGTAATCCTTGTCTTGGACCAAAACACCATTCAAACAGGTCCTTACTATAGTTTTGGGAAGGTCAACCTCATTCTGGATCAAAATGATTCTATTCTTCTTTCCTTTCAATACCTCTAGGGCTTCTTCTGAATAACTGGGTGCTATAACCACTTCACAGAAAAGATTATGAATTTCCTCAGCCGTGGATTTATCAATTTGAACATTGCTGATAAGGATTCCTCCAAAAGCGGAAACCGGGTCACCGGCCAAGGCATCAATATAAGCTTGATGTATGGTATCCCTTGTCGCCAAGCCACATGCATTGTTATGTTTTAGAATGGCAAATGTTGGGTCGTCTTTTCGAAATTCATTCATTAAATTCACAGCGGCATCCACATCCAACAAATTGTTATAAGAAAGTTCCTTGCCATGCAGTTTTGAGAACATTGCTTCAAAATCCCCAAAGAAGAATCCTTTTTGATGTGGATTTTCACCATACCGTAAAACTTGGCCATTTGTTTCACTTATTTTTAAAACCGCTTCATCATGATCTTGATTGAAGTAATTGAAAATGGCCGTATCATAATGTGAAGAGACATTAAATGCCTTAGCAGCAAATCTTTTACGATCTTCTATTGTGGTATTTCCATTTCCGGAAGAAATAATATCCAAAAACCCACTGTAATCCTCCATGGAAGATACACAAAGTACATCTTTGTAATTCTTGGCAGCAGCCCTAATTAGGGAAATACCCCCAATGTCTATTTTTTCGATAATTTCTTGTTCAGAAGCACCACTTGCCACTGTTTTTTCAAAAGGATAGAGGTCAACGATCACTATGTCTAATTGGGGGATTTCAAATTCCGCAAGTTGGGCAACGTCCCCTTCATGGTCCTGCCTGTTCAATATACCGCCAAATACTTTTGGGTGCAATGTTTTTACCCTTCCACCGAGGATAGAAGGATAACTGGTCACTTCTTCTACCGGTACAACTTCAATACCCAACTCCGTTATGAACTTTTCAGTACCACCGGTTGAATAAATGGTGACACCTAGTTCAGTGAGTTTTTTTACGATAGGTTCTAAACCATCTTTGTGAAATACGGAAATTAATGCGGAGGTCGCTTTTTTGGTGCTCATTTTATGACGGTGGGATTAAGGTTCTAAGCACACAAAAGTAATTTTTTTAGCGCTAATAAATTGTTCAGGTTATCAACAAAACAGCTAAAGTTTTAACCAAAATTATTCAATTGAAGGCTTATTTAACAAATTAACCTTTATTCTGCACGGCTGTGAATGTATTTAAAGAATTTTGGCCACTTCGGCATTTATATATTCCAAAAGCTTTTCATCTTCCTCGGTAAAAGGATCTGGGGTGTTGGAATCAATATCGATTTGACCAATGTTTTCACCATTCTGAAAAAGTGGCACAACGATTTCTGCCTTAACATTTATGCTGCAGGCAATATAATTCTCCTGGGCCTTAACATCTGGAACTACGAAATTCTCATTGCTCAGGGCAACTTGTCCACAGATTCCTTTACCAAAGGGAATGATGGTATGATCAGTAGGTTCCCCAGCATAGGGTCCTAGTCTCAGTTCGTTTTTATCACCATTTTTAAAATAGAACCCCACCCAATCATAATAATCGATACTTTCTTTCAATAAGCTGCATATTTTCAATAAACGTCCATCTATTGAAGTGTCGGCATCTGCAGTTATGGCTGAAATTTTTGGACCTAGGTCTTTAAGCATTGTTCAAATTTTGACTAAGATATTAAATTACAATATTACTTTTCTCGATGGTTTAAAATGACAATTTTAACCTTAAAGTTTCGTTAATCATGTGTTGGGGAGTTAATCCCAGATCAATAATTCATATTTTTGTGGTCGTGAAGGATTTCGCAAATAAAATAGCCTCAGTATCAATGGCCTTATTGCTATTGGCTTCTACTACTTCGTGGAAAGTAGAAAAGCACTTCTGTATGGGCCATTTAGTGGATGTAGCTTTCTTTGCAGATGCTGAGGACTGCGGTATGTCAATGTCTGAAGTGAATGATGACAATACAACATTGCAACAGGAAAACTCCTGCTGTACCGATGAGGTTATCTTTGTTGATGGTCAGGAAGACCTAACGACTGCATTCGAAAATCTTAGTGTTGACCAGCAATTTTTCTTGGTTGCCTTTACACATTCTTTTACAACCCTTTTTAATGGGTTGAAACAACAGAAGGTTGGTAATGAGTATTATCCTCCTCCCTTATTGGTCCGGGACGTACAGATTCTAGACCAGGTTTTTCTTATTTGATTTTTTTGGATTTCCCACAATAGTGGGTATTATCTGGGTTATACGTACTTTATAATCCATTCTTTTTCGTTGTAATCAGAACGAACAAATTCAAAAAAATGATGAAACATAGCTACAAAGTTACTGGAATGACCTGCAATGGCTGTCGAAGCCATGTAGAGGATATACTTGCCAAAGTGAAAGGGGTTTCGAAGGCCGCAGTTGATCTGGAAAAAGGCGAAGCAAGTATTGAAATGGATTTCGATATCCCCTTGGAGAAATTTCAGGAAATGCTAAAAAATGACGGTGGTCATTATAGTATTCATAGGCGGGGGGAAGATGTTGGCACGTTAGAAAGGTCGGAAATAAAATTCATGGGAACGGCCACTGGAAAATACTATTGTCCCATGCGTTGTGAAGGCGAAAAGGAATATGATGAATCTGGGGATTGTCCTGTCTGCGGCATGGATTTAGTACAAATGCAGACCAACATGAACGCTGAAGAACAGAATTACGGGAAGCTTTTGAATAAGTTTTGGATTTCTTTTGGCTTCACGCTACCGATTTTTTTAATCGCCATGTCCGAAATGTTGCAGGATAATCCACTTTATAGGACAATGGATCAACACGATTGGAATTGGATTCAATTCGGACTGTCATTGCCAGTGGTGTTTTATACTACTTGGATATTCTTTGAGCGGGCTTTTCGCAGCATTATAACCTTGCGTTTGAACATGTTCACCTTAATAGGTATCGGTGCGGGAATAGCTTGGTCTTTCAGTATCGTTGGAATATTGTTTCCTGATGTTTTTCCAGATCAATTCAAATCTGAATCTGGGACAGTACATGTATATTTCGAAGCGGCAACAGTGATACTTACATTAGTATTGTTGGGTCAGGTATTGGAAGCAAAGGCACACAGTAAAACCAATTCTGCCGTAAGGGAATTGCTGAAATTGGCTCCTAATGATGCAATTAGGGTGAAAAATGGAGTGGAAGAACAAATAAAAATAGAAGATATTGTTTTAGGCGATATACTTAGAGTTAAACCAGGCGATAAGATTCCTGTGGATGGCTCAATAACCGAGGGAAATTCCTCTGTAGATGAATCCATGATTTCCGGAGAACCTATACCGGTAGAAAAGCGCGAAGGGGAAATTGTGATTAGCGGCACTATCAATGGTAACCGATCATTTTTGATGAAAGCTGAAAAGATAGGTTCCGATACCTTGCTGGCCCAGATTATTCAGATGGTGAATGAAGCGAGCCGAAGTAAGGCACCAATTCAAAAACTGGCCGATAAAATAGCGGCGTATTTTGTTCCCATCGTCGTATCTATTGCCATAATAACATTTATCCTTTGGATTAATTGGGGTCCTGAACCGACATACGTCTATGCTATGGTCAATGCAATTGCCGTATTGATAATTGCTTGCCCCTGTGCATTGGGGCTAGCTACTCCGATGTCAGTGATGGTAGGTGTGGGAAATGGGGCACTTAATGGCGTGTTGATCAAGAATGCGATGGCACTGGAGCACATGGCCAAATTAGATGTCCTTATTGTAGATAAGACAGGAACGATTACCGAAGGAAGACCTACAGTGGAAACCATAGGAACAGCTGGGGGTTCTATTTCGGAATTGGAAGTACTTAAAAAAATCATATCATTAAACCAATACAGTGAGCATCCTTTGGCCAAAGCAACATTGGAATTTGGTACGGAACAAGGAGTGGAACCCTTAAAAGTAAATGATTTCAATGCAGTCACAGGTAAAGGCGTTGAGGGTAGAATCAATGGCGAAATGGTTGCATTGGGGAATTTAAAAATGATGGAACGGGTTAATGCCATAGTTTCTTCCAATCTTCTTTACGAATCCAAGATGTATCAAAAACAGGGTAAAATAGTATCATACCTGTCAATGAATGGTGATACCCATGGTTTTATTGTAATAAGTGACAGCATCAAAAAAACCAGCAAAAAGGCTATAACAGAACTGACCAATAAAGGTATTGATGTAGTTATGTACACAGGGGATAATCATGATACAGCAAAAGCTGTTGCCGACGAAATAGGGATTAATAGTTTTAAAGCAACGATGCTTCCCAAAGATAAGCTGGAGGAAGTTGAAAAGCTACAAAAACTAGGAAAGGTTGTGGCCGTTGCGGGTGATGGAATCAATGATGCTCCAGCACTAGCTAAAAGCGATGTAGGCATCGCTATGGGTACTGGAAGTGATGTCGCTATTGAAAGTGCAGCTATTACCTTGGTAAAGGGAGATTTAATAGGGGTAGTAAGGGCAAAAAATTTAAGTGATAAAGTAATGAAGAACATTAAACAGAATTTGTTTTTCGCACTTGTTTATAATTCTATCGGTGTGCCAATTGCCGCAGGCATACTATTCCCATTTTTCGGAATATTATTGTCTCCGATGATAGCAGCCTTGGCCATGAGCTTTAGTTCAGTGTCCGTAATTGCCAATGCACTGCGGTTGCGTAGTATAACTATCGATTAATAATTCAAGATTTTAGAAAAAACGCGATGTATAAATATATCATATTTACAATAGTATTGCCTTTACTCTCCTTTTCCCAAGAAAAGATTGAGGGTATGGTTATGCAAGCTAATCCGGAAAACAAACACCTTGGACTGGCAGGAGCAAATGTGTATTGGTTGAACTCTCAAATAGGGACAATTACCAACGAGGAAGGCCTGTTCAGTATACCATTTACCAAAGAGTACAGCAAGCTGATTATTAGTCACGTGGGTTTCAAATCAGATACCTTGACGATCAATGAACCAAAAATGGTGCATCATTCATTACTACCCTCCAACGAATTGGACGAAGTGTTAGTGCAGAAGAAACGTGATGCAGTTCAGAAAGCTTATTTCAGCGCCCAAAACGTAACTACGGTCAATAGTGCTGAATTGCTAAAGGCAGCCTGTTGTAACCTTTCAGAAAGTTTTGAAACCAATCCCGCGATTGATGTTAATTTTTCTGATGCCCTCACTGGAACAAAGCAGATTCAAATGTTGGGATTAACGAGTCCGTATCTTTTGATTACCCAAGAGAATATCCCAATGGTGCGCGGTGCTTCGCAGGCCTTCGGACTTACTTTTACACCAGGTACCTGGGTAGAGAGTATACAGATAACAAAAGGGGCGGGAAGTGTGGTCAATGGGTATGAAAGTATTTCGGGCCAGATAAACACTGAACTTGTTAAACCTTTGACCGATAAATCTATGTTCGTTAATGGGTATGCCAATAGAAATGGCCGCTTAGAGCTGAATTCCCATTTAAACAAGAAACTTAGCGATAAATTAAGCACGGGATTATATATCCACGCAAACAGAAGGGACCATAAGGAGGAGAACAACGATGATGGGTTCTTGGATGCCCCATTGGCCAATCAGATCAATGTGATGAACCGTTGGCAATATCAGAACCCTGAAACCGGATGGGTCAGTTTTATAACTGTTCGCTTTTTGAACGATGAGAAGCAAGTTGGGCAATTGGACTTTGATCCTTTAACGGACAAGTTTACAACCAATGCTTGGGGCAGTGAAATTGATACAAGACGTTTTGATTCTTCCCTGAAATTGGGCTATGTTTTCCCGGAACTTCCTTTTCAAAGTATGGGATTTCAAGCATCATACAGTAACCATAAACAGGAGTCGTATTTTGGTTTTAATCGTTATGATATTACCCATGAAAGTATTTATTCCAACCTTATTTTCAATTCTATCCTGGGTGATACCCAAAACAAATTCAAAACTGGATTTACTTTTGCGTATGACGGTTACGATGAATTGGTGAATTCGCTAAATTATGATAGGGTCGATAACTCGGTGGGCGCTTTTTTCGAATATAGTTATGATAATTTGGAGCGCTTAAGTTTAACGGCTGGTCTAAGGGTCGATACCCACAATCGTTTGGGGACCTTTGTTACGCCAAGATTCCATTTGCGATATACACCATGGGAAAAAGCGAGTTTAAGAGGGTCGTTCGGAAGAGGTAAGCGGGCAGCGAATATTTTTGCGGAGAACCAACAGTTATTCGGTTCTTCTAGACAGATACGCTTGGTAGATGATGGAGGTACTGTATATGGATTAGATCCTGAAGATGCATGGAATTATGGGGTGAGCTTTTTACAGGGTTTCAATTTGTTTGAACGACCAGGAAATGTAACTATGGATTTTTATAGAACCGATTTTAAGAACCAGATTGTAGTGGATTGGGAAAATCCGAGCGAAATCTCTTTTTCCAATTTAGATGGAAAGAGTGAGGCAAATAGTTTCCAGCTCGAAGTGAATTATGAACTTTTAAAGAATGTAGATGTTCGTACTGCCTATAAATATTACGATGTAAAAACTGATTACCAAACAGGGCTTTTACAGAAACCATTACAGGCCAAACATCGCTTTTTTGCGAATATTGGTTATGAAACCACCCCGAAGGAAAGTGGTTCGCAATGGCGTTTTGACTATACCTTACATACTTTGGGTGAACAACGTTTGCCGAATACCTCGGGTAATCCCGCACAATATCAATTAGAAGAATATTCTGAATCATACAGCCTTATGAACTCCCAAATCACTAAAGTATTCAATGAACATTTTGAAATTTATATCGGGGGGGAAAATTTGACTAATTTTAAACAAACCAATCCTGTTTTGGGCGCTGATGATCCTTTTGGCGCAAATTTTGATACCAGTATTGTGTATGCCCCGATTATGGGAAGAATGTTTTATGGCGGATTTAGATTTAAACTATGACAATTAATTAAAGATATAATGAAAAGAGCAATTTTAGGAATAGCTATGATGATACTAACGACGGTATCGTTTGCACAAGAGAAGAATAAAAAAATGTCGTTTGAAGTTGATGGTAAATGTGAGATGTGCAAAGCTCGTATCGAAAAGGCAGCCTTAGGTGTTAAGGGTGTAAAATATGCTTTATGGGATATACCATCGCACGAACTTTCATTGATAATTGATGAACGAAAGACAGATCCAATGAAGATAAAAACCGCATTGGTTGCCGTTGGCCATGATACCAAAGAGTTAAAGGCTACCGATGAAGCATACGACGCTGTACATCCTTGTTGTAAATATCGTGATGATGATTCGGATGACAGCGATGAGCATTAAAAATTAAAACTTTAAAAAACAAAACGCCCCTACATTTTTGTCGGGGCGTTTTAGTTTACTCTTTCAGAATCCCCCCTTTTCCTTTAAATGTTAAATTATTGTAATACAGGGCCTTACTGATAGACTCTTTGTAAGGTTATCTTTTTGGAGACCACTAAGAATGTGCAAAGTTGGTTATAGATGCATATTCGAAAATTCGTTTTTATACTATTTTTTATAGTGGCGCAGGAGGCAGTTTCTCAAACTTGTTGTTCTGGCGGAATACCATTATCCAATAATCTAGGGCTTTCCAATGAAGGAAAAGGAAGCCTTCAACTTGGTTTGAATTATGATTTCAATAACTTGAATACGCTTAATTCGGGGAGCGACAAACTTGACGATGATTCTCGAAAACGAATAACCCATTCTGCCCTACTGAATGTTGGGTATTCAATTTCCCATAGGCTTTCTTTTGAAACGCTTTTCACTTGGGTGAATCAACGCAGGGCAATAAATCAATTTGGCAATACCGATTTACAGCAGACAACAGGAATCGGCGATGCGGTGGTTTTGATTAAATATGATTTTCCAAAAACATTGGGAGAGAAAAGTAATGTGACATTGGGGGCAGGGGCAAAAGTACCGTTGGGTTCATTCGATGAGGTTGATAATATTGGCATTACCTATATCGCGGATTTACAACCGGGCAGTGGTGCCTGGGACTTCATTTTTTTTGCCTCTATTTCCAAGAATTTTGATTTTAGACCCACAACAACTTTTTCGGGTAGACTTATTGGGAGGCTTACTGGTGAAAACAGGGATTACTTTGACGGGGCTTCTATTTATGAATATGGTGATGAGTTTCAGGTGTTTTTAGGGATATCTGATCAGTTTTTACTTTTTAATACCATTACCAATCCTGGTTTAAACCTTAAGTATAGATATGCCAAGAAAGATATCATAGATGCTAATGAGTTGAACAACACCGGAGGTAATTGGTTATTTGTTATACCCAGTATAGGTTTTCAGTTGACACCTAAAATACTGTTTCAGACCAAGGCAGAACTCCCATTAATTGCCAAGGTAGATGGTACGCAGCTAACGCCAACCTACAGATTTTCAGGTGGAATTCTTTTCAATGTATCTCCAAAACGAAATGTTCTGAACCTCAACATAGAAAATTAATAAGTGTTTTAAGAATATAATCTGTCAATTAAAAAATAGCTATGAAAAAGAAAATCCCAACATTTTTGTTTAGCATATTGCTCGTGCTTTCATGCAGCAGTAGTGATGTTTCAGCAGATCAAAATAATCCATTGCCAACTGGTGGCGAGCCTACTACCAGCAATGAATGGTTATACCCAATTTCGGAAATTCGTGATGGCGGTCCTGGTAAAGACGGGATACCCTCAATTGATTCTCCTAACTTTGTAGGTACAGATAAGACTTCTCCAGTCTTAAGCGATGATTTATTGGTAATCGGTATAAAGGTAGGAGATGAAACTAGGGCTTATCCGCATTATATATTGGATTGGCATGAGATTGTAAATGATGATATCAATGGCGTTGAAGTTGCTCTGTCATTGTGTCCTTTGACAGGAACTTCGATTGCGTGGAATAGAATGGTCAGTGGTAGCCTCACCACATTTGGGGTTTCAGGTAAATTGTACAATAACAATTTAATACCCTATGATAGAGCCACTAATAGTAATTGGTCACAGGTGGGTCTTCAATGTATCAATGGCAGTTTAATAGGCCAAAGACCTGAATTGGTAACGATTTTGGAAACCACATGGGGTGTTTGGAAAACCATGTATCCCAATACCAAGGTATTGACATCAAATACCGGATTCTCTAGAAATTATGGAGTTTATCCTTATGGAGACTATAGGACCAATAATTCGTATTTGATTTTTCCATTAACCATAGAGGATAGCCGTATTCCGGCTAAAGACCGTGTTCATTCCATAATAAATGACGATAAGGCCAAGGTATATAAATTCATTGCTTTTGGTAACGGAAATGCACTTAGAGATGAATTTCAAGGAAAGGATATTTTATTGGTTGGTGACAATACCACGATAGTCTCCTTTGAATTGGATGATACCAGCGGTTCTTTGGATTTTGAATATGATTATAATGATACCGAGGGATTCTTCAAAGATAATGAGGGCACCATTTGGAATGTTTTTGGTGAGGCAATTTCAGGTCCAGGACAGGGGAATAAATTAAAACCAACGACTTCTTTTATTGCCTATTGGTTTTCGATTGGTGCTTTTTATCCCAATGCTGAAATATTCGAATAAAAGTTCCCCTACAAAAAAGAAAGCCTCCCAATGTACTTGTTGGGAGGCTTTTACTTATATCAGGTAATAATTTTTTGTGTATTCCCGATTTACATCATACCGGGCATTCCACCTCCGCCTCCCATAGGCGGCATAGGAGGAGTGTCTTCCTTAATATCGGTCAAAGCACATTCAGTGGTCAAGATCATTCCTGCAACCGAGGCTGCATTTTCCAATGCGATTCTCGTTACCTTGGTAGGATCAATGATTCCTGCCTTGAACATTTGAACATATTTCTCTGATTTGGCATCAAAACCAAAGTCACCTTTTCCATCGTGGACTTTAGCAACCACGACAGAACCTTCACCACCGGCATTTTCGACGATAGTTCGCAATGGTGATTCAATAGCTCTAGAGACAATCTGTAAACCTGTTTCCTCATCGGCATTTTCAACTTTCACTTTTGCTAGGGCAGCTCTGGTGCGAACCAAGGCGACCCCGCCACCGGCTACAATACCTTCTTCAACAGCAGCTCTTGTAGCATGTAAGGCATCATCA
>CAZHJO010000051.1:0-11408 GCA_964532755.1 uncultured Maribacter sp.
ATATTTTTTTTAATGGAATAATTCCCTTTCTTTTTGATAATGCAAAAAGTATGGATGAAATGGCATGTTGTAATTTTTCCCGGTGCACATATTTAACGTAGAGATAAACCAAGGTAAGACCAATTATAGGCAGGACAAAGTGAAGCTCGTTGCCTGAGAGCACAATGCCCTTTTCTGTCAAGGATTCGATAAAATAAGTGATGTTCTTTAGGGTAACCGCGGCCAAACCAGCTAGAAAACCCACGATTACACTCATAATATAGGTAAATGTCTTGTTAGAGATATGTTTATACCTCCATTTTAAGAACCGGGTAAAATATGTGTTTTTTTTGTTTGGCATTTGCTCATTGATATCTAAAAGTATTAAAAAATCCCGCTGTTATGCGGGATTATTTTTAAGACTTTAAATCAAGTTTCAAATTAAGCTCTTTCAATTGATCATCGTCAATGGGGGCAGGAGCATCTATCATAACATCACGGCCGCTATTGTTTTTGGGAAATGCTATAAAATCCCGGATGGTTTCCTGACCTCCGAGAATAGCGACCAAACGATCCAAACCGAATGCAATTCCCCCATGAGGGGGAGCGCCATATTGAAAGGCATCCATTAAGAAGCCAAATTGTGCTTTGGCTTCTTCGGGTGTAAAGCCTAAATGTTTGAACATGGTACTTTGAATTTCCTTATCGTGTATTCTTATAGAACCACCTCCAATTTCATTACCGTTCAATACCAAATCGTAGGCGTTGGCTTTAACTTTACCAGGGTCTGTTTCCAAAAGTTGCATCTGTCCTAGTTTTGGGGATGTAAAAGGATGGTGCATGGCATGGTAGCGTCCTGTTTCCTCATCCAGTTCGAGCAATGGGAAATCAAGTACCCATAGCGGTGCAAATTCATTGGTTTTTCTTAAGCCCATTCGCTCGCCAAGCTCCATACGCAAGGCACTTAATTGTCCTCTAGTTTGATTGGCATCCCCTGATAAAACACAGATCAAATCACCTGCTTTGGCGGCTGTGGCTTTTGCCCAATTTGCCAAATCCTCTTGATCGTAAAACTTATCGACCGATGATTTAAAAGTACCGTCCTCGTTGCACTTTACATATACCATCCCCTTTGCACCAACCTGTGGTCTTCGAACCCAATCAACAAGAGCATCGATTTCTTTGCGGGTATATGTAGCTCCACCAGGCACTGCAATACCTACAACCAATTCGGCTGAATTGAAGACATTGAAATCTTTATGTTGCGCAAAAGCATTTAATTCTCCAAACTCCATCCCAAAACGTATATCTGGCTTGTCATTGCCGTATTTTACAAGTGCCTCATCAAAGGTCATTCTGGGGAATGCCCCGGTTTCAACTCCTTTTATTTTCTTTAAAAGGTGACGTGTCAATCCTTCAAAGGCATTGAGAATATCGTCCTGCTCAACAAAAGCCATTTCACAGTCGATCTGCGTAAATTCAGGTTGTCTGTCGGCACGTAGATCTTCATCCCGAAAACACTTTACAATTTGAAAGTATTTATCCATGCCGCCGACCATTAATAGTTGTTTAAACGTCTGTGGGGACTGTGGTAAAGCGTAAAACTCCCCTTCGTTCATCCTGCTGGGTACCACGAAATCCCGGGCGCCTTCGGGAGTAGACTTTATAAGATATGGAGTCTCAACTTCAATAAAACCTTCGTTTGAAAGATAATTTCGGACCTCCATGGTCACTTTGCTCCTAAAAATCAAATTCTCCTTGACCGGATTTCTTCTAATATCGAGATATCGGTATTTCATACGCAGGTCCTCACCACCATCAGTTTGGTCCTCTATGGTGAAAGGCGGAGTTTTAGAACTATTTAGAACAGCAAGTTCTTGAACCAACACCTCAATATTTCCCGTAGGGATATTTGAATTTTTCGAAGCTCTTTCAATCACAAGGCCTTTGACCTGCACAACAAATTCGCGCCCCAGATTTCTACCTTGCTCCAAAAGTTCCTTTGAGCTCCTTTCGGCATCAAATATCAGTTGGGTGATACCATAACGATCTCGTAAATCTATCCAAACCACAAAACCTTTGTCCCTTGTTTTTTGAACCCAACCGGCCAAGGTTACTTCTTTATTGATGTGTGATTCCCTTAATTCTCCACAGGAGTGACTTCTATACATGTACTGGTAGTTTTTAAAAACGCAAATTTAACCCAAATTATGTATTGGGACTTCGTTAGGAGTGTCGAAAATGCAATAAAATGCCCCCATTTTTTATTTTGCGGCAGTTTTAACACGAAATAGATTTACCAGCGCATATTTTGGGTTGTAGAAGTATTACTAAGTATTGATCAAAATAAAAGAAGACATGCACCTAAATTTTAGGTGGATGTCTTCTTGATAATTAGTATTGATGAAATATTAAGCTGCAGCTTCCAGTTTTTTCTTTTCATCTTTTACGGCATTTTTAGCACCCCATTTTCTTGTTCTTATCTTCATCCGATACACAATGTTGAACAGAACGGGCACAATAATCAGGGTAAGGAATGTTGCTACAATCAAACCATAGATAACTGTCCATGCCAAAGGACCCCAAAAAATGACATTGTCACCTCCAAGATATATTTTTGGATCGAACTGCGAAAACAATGAGAAAAAGTCGATATTCAGTCCAATGGCCAGGGGGATCAAGCCCAAAACTGTCGTAATTGCAGTAAGTAATACAGGTCGTAACCTGGCTTTACCTCCTTGGGTGATAATTTCGGATACCTGTTCCATGTTGAGGAGGTCCTTATCCGATAATCCCAACTCCAATTTCTTTCTGTCGATAAGAATTTGGGTATAGTCCAACAGCACAACACCATTGTTTACTACAATACCGGCCAATGATATGATTCCCATCATCGTCATCATAATGACAAACGGTTTTCCTGTTATCATCAATCCGCCAAATACCCCAATAAAACTCAAGAAGATGGCAATCATAATGATAAATGGTTTCGAAATGCCCCCAAACTGAAAGATCAGTATTAAAAAGATCAGTCCCAAACCAGAAAAGAAAGCACCTACCAAAAATTGCATTTGTTTGTTCTGCTCTTCAATTTGGCCGGTATAGTCTATTTTTATATCTGAGGGTAAGTTCTTATAATCTTCCATTTCCCTTTGAATTTCCGCTACGATTGCAGCGGCATCGGAGAACCCGGGCTTTAATCCAGAGTAAACGGTAACCACTCTTTCCTTATCGCGATGTTTGATGGCACTGAATCCTGACGAATTATGTTCCGATGCAACAGCGGAAACAGGAATTTCCTTGATTTGACCAGAAGCTTGATCACGAAAAATAATATTCTGGTTAAAAAGAGCATCCTTGTCATAGCGGATATCCTTATTGAACCGTACATTGATATCGTAATCTTCACCTTCCAATTTATAAACACCGGCTTTTTCCCCGAAAAGGGATCGTCGTAATTGTTGGCCTACCTGCCCAGTAGAAACACCTAATTCTCCGGCCTTTTTACGATCGACTACGACTTGCATAGAGGGTTTGCTCTTGTTTACATCAATCTTTAATTCCTCGATACCGGCTATGTTTTTGGCATTAATGAAGTTTCTAATATCTTCGGCCGTATTGATGAGTTCATCATAGTCCTTCCCTTCCAATTCTATATTGATAGGGTAACCAGCTGGTGGGCCATTGGCTTCTTTTTCAACCGAAATAGCAACTCCGGGATAAATGCTTGTCAAGGCCTCTTGAATATCCCTACGTAATTCTTCAGTATCCCTGCCACTACGGTATTTATATTCACGCATCGAAAGGGTCACCTTACCTCGATGTGGCATTTCTGCTGACGAACCACCATCTGTAAACGGATTCCCCGCACCTTCGCCCACTTGGGAAACTGCAGACTCGACTAAAAAGTTATGGTCACCTTTTTTATATTTATCCCTATTGGTCACAGCGTATACCCTTTCTTCAATTGCTTTGGTAAGTTCGTTGGTCTTTTCAATAGAAGTTCCTTGTGGGTATTCTATATAAGCATATATTTCATTGGGTTTATTATCAGGAAAGAACTCCACTTTAGTACGTCCGCTTCCCAAAGACATTCCGAATAGCATGAAAACAACGATCAGCAGGAAAAAAGTAATAGAAAAATACCAGTAAACGTTACCGCCGCGTAAGGCTTGTTTTATTTGTTTTTCATACAAATTTTCGAAACGAACCATTATGTTTTTCTGGAAACTTAATGACCATTTTTTCAAGGCATATTTATAGATCCAGAACATTAGGCCGGTCAATAACATTACAGTTCCCAAACCACGTATTGGGCCTCCAACAATAAGGATGAACAGACCAAATCCTCCCAAGATAATGCTAACGCGAATCAACTGCTTTCTAGTTAGCTCCTTTTCACCAATTTCCATGAAGTTCGACACCAGCATAGAGTTCATAAAAATGGCCACGAACAAAGACGAGCCTAGTACAATCGACAAAGTAATGGGGAAGTAAATCATAAACTGGCCAAATAAACCAGGCCATAAACCTAAAGGCACAAAGGCAGCTACTGTAGTAACCGTTGAAATGATAATAGGGAATGCGATTTCTCCTATACCCTTTTTTGCAGCTTCAGTTCGGGACATACCTTCGCTCATGAGTCGGTAGACATTTTCAACGACTACAATTCCATTATCGACCATCATACCCAGACCCATAACCATTCCGAACAAGATCATCGTATTCAGGGTAAAACTCATACCATCAACCACACCACTTAAATTGTGCAAGATCATAAAGGACATGAACATGGACATAGGTATGGCAAAACCAACGAATAACGCATTCCTAAATCCAAGAAAAAACATCAAGACCGTAACAACCAGGATAATACCGAAGATGATATTGTTGACCAAATCATCTACCTGATTCAAGATTCGGCCAGAAGAATCGTTGGCGATAGTTATATTAAGATCAGCAGGGTAATAGTTTTTCTGTTCTTGCTTAATCAATTCCCTGATCTTGGTAGTTGCCTCGATCATATTTTTTCCAGACCTTTTCTTGATATCCAGCATGACCACATTTTTCCCGAACTCTCTTGCATATGTGGTCTTGTCTTTTTCGGAGAACGAAATCTCAGCAATATCCTTAAGATAAATTGCACCATTTTCGGATTTCACCACAAAATTGTTGAGTTCCTCAGGATCTTCTATTTCGCCCAATATACGTATGGTTCGTCGCTGATCGCTTAATTTTATGTTTCCGGCAGATATGGTAGTGTTACCGTTACTTACAGCCCCAATGACATCCTGAAAGCTGACCTGTGCCGCCATCATTTTATAAACATCCACTGCTACTTCTACCTCTTTTTCCTGAGCACCACGAATATCAACCTCTTTTATTTCTGGAAGATTCTCGATTTCATCTTCTAGATGTTCTGCGAACTCCTTTAGTTTTCCCACTGGATAATCCCCAGTAAAATTCACGTTCATGATGGGAAACGATTCCGATAGATTGAGGTCAAACACGTTGGGTTCTACCTTGGCATTGTTAAAGATAGGCCAGTCTTCGCTTGCTTTTTCCCCATCTACCTCATCCTTAACTTTTTGTTTGGCCTGTTCAACAGTTAGATCTTCATCGAATTCTACCGTGATTATTGAGTAGTCTTCTTGTGAAGTAGAGGTTATTTCAACTACGTTACTGATGTTCTTTAAACGATCTTCAAGAGGATCGGTTATCAATCGCTCCACGTCTTCCGCAGTATTCCCTGGATAAGGGGTGCTTATATATATCTTGGTCTCCACGATTTCAGGAAAGTCTTCCCGGGGCATAGCAAGATATGACTTGAAACCAATCCATAAAAATATAGCTATCATTACATAGATTACTGACGGATTGTCAATTGCCCAAGAGGAAAGCCTAAATTCCTTATTGGCGTTTTTTAACTGTTTACTCATTTTTTCTTAGTCTTTTGTTTCTAGACCTTAGTCCTTGTTCTTTGTTTTAAGGTATTTTGAAGTCCAGAAATCATTTTAGATAATTCTTCTAATTTTTCTCTAAGTTCATTCTCTTGTTCAATAGTATTGTAAAATTGTCTCCTAGCAACTTTTGCACAAACCTCGCACTCCTTGACCGAATAAAGGGAAACTTATAAAAATTCATTGAATTGAAGATTGGTATCACCTGAACCCTCGGCAATATTCAGGGCGATTGACATTGCAGCTCTAATGAACTGGGAACTAATCCCAAATTTTCATCATTATGCAAATCACTTGAAATGACATATACCATATCTATAAAATCCAAAACTTTATTATGAACTTTTAAATCTTCAAACGTAAATTTGATACCCTCCATGTAAATACTATATACTAAAGTCCAATGACAATTTACTGATTAAGGATTTTTACTTTTTGACCATCCTTGACACTTCGAGCACCTTCCTTAACGACGTAATTACCATTGGAAATACCTGACAGCACTTCTACAAAACCATTTTGCGTCTTACCAGTTTTAATGATGCTCTTTTTAACAACAGCTTCGTTTTCTTCATTCAGATTTTCGGCAACATAAGCATATTGCTCCCCTTCCGCATTTTCAGAAATAATACTTTGTGGAACCAAGATGGCATTTTCACTTGAATAATCATTGAGCCTTACCTTAGCCGTTAGATTGGGCTTAATGTTACCATTTTTATTGGGAACAGGAATCTCGACACTAAATGATCTGTTGCCCGGTTTAATAAAATTACCGGTCTCTCGAATTTTGGTATTTACACTATCACCAAGTACTGGAAAATAGACCAAAGCTTCTTTTCCTTTGGTAACCTGACCTAAATAGGTTTCAGGAACATCAACTTCGATATACATATTACTTAGATTTACAATACGGAATACCTCAGATCCCTGGCCAGGAGATACTACCGTGCCTTGATCTTTGATAACATCATCGATAATACCTGAAAATGGAGCTCTTATAGTTGATTTGCCAAGTTGACTTTGAACTTGCTTCACGGCGTTTTCGGCAGCCACGAAGTTAGTTTGAGCCTGTAAATATTGTATCTCAGAACCTATTTTTTGTTCCCAGAGTCTTTTTTGGCGTTCAAATGTGGTTTTAGCCAATTCTGATTGTGTTTTCAACTGTTCCAATTGATTACCAACACCACCATCATCTATTTTTGCTAATATTTGCCCTTTAGTTACACGTTGGCCCTTAGCAACATATACACGCTGTAGCGTACCCGACATTTCAGGATATACCAGTACGTTTTGTTTAGTTTGAACAGCGCCTTGTAAATCTAGATAATGCACAAAATTTTGAGGTGCTACAGTTATTGTCGTTACTAGAGGTAATCTTTCATCACTGTCCAATAAAGCGATTACGGAATCCAGTTGCATTGCCTCCAACTCAAGTGCTTTTTGCTGTTCGGATATTTCGCTCTTTTTGGCCCTGATGGCTTCAAGATTGCCTTCGGCTATCAAATCTTCAACAGATTGGCCTTTTTCCGACCCACATGCCAAAATAAGTAAGGCTGCTGCTGTGGTATATAATATTTTTTTCATTGTTTGATGTTTAGTTGTCTTTTTGCTTAGAATTTGTTGTTTAAAATTGTATCCAGGGTTGTCTTTTTGTTGATTACCTCTACCATTGATTGCAAGTATTCCTGCTGTGCGGTATACAATTGCGTTTGGGCTTGACGAAGATCAAAACTACTCGCTAGTCCCTCAAAATATTTGACTTGGTTCTTATTTTCGATACGTTCTGCCAATCCAAGATTTTGTTTCGCCGTTTCAAACTGTTCAATGGCGAGTATATAATCACTTTTGGCACGTTTTAATTGTAGCCGTATTTGTTCTTCGGCTTCTGTCAATTGTGTTTTGGCTTTTTCAAGCGCAATTTTAGCCCGCTGCGTGCTTGCACTTCTTTTTAAGGAACTGAAGATGGGAATATTTAAATCAAAACCCATGATTGAAGAATTATACCAATCTGGGGTACCACTTAAAAAATTGAATGAATCACTGAATGAAGCACTTCCATAATTTACAAAGGCATTCAAAGTGGGTAATGCCCTACTCTTGGCTAATTTCAGTTCCAAGCTGCGTTGTTCGTTCAAGTTGAGTGCCAATTTATAATCTACATTGCTTTCCATTGTGAATGGAGTTTCCAATATTCCCAAATCTATTTTCTTCAGTGTTAGATCATCTAAACTTTCGGTCAATCGGGTGGGGGAGTCTATTGAAATTCCCATCAAAAGGTTCAACATTTGAAGGGTAATTTCCTTTAACCGAATCCCATTTTTCAATTGATTGTCGACAGAAGATAATGTGATCTGCAATTGCTCCACACTTTCTTCATCGCCTAAGCCGTTTTCGAAAATTTTTGTAGTTTCAAAAAGGTTCTTTTCCAAGGTAGTGAGGTTATTCTCCAATATATTAACGCTTTCGTTGGCCAACAAGACGTTGCCGTAGGCCTCTACAACAGCTTTTCTAACTTCTAGATCGGTTTTTTCCTTATTGTTGGCACTATAACGTAAAAAGGTTTTAGTGGCCTGAACGCCCACAATGTATGAACCATCAAAAATTTGTTGGCGGAGTGTTGCGGTGGCAGTAGCCTGTTGGGGTTGTCCAAAGGTAATAGGTTGAAAAGTGCCTGGTTCTCCACCAAAAAATTCAGCAGGGATTAATGATATCGGCTGCTTTAATTGGTTTTGATAACTAATATCACCACTTATTTGAGGTAGACCATCGGCGATGGTCTCCCATTTTTGTTTTTGTGCATCAACGATATCACGTTCTGCATTGATCGCACTATAGTTATTTTCCAAGGCAAAGGCAATCGCCTCATCCAAAGAAAAGCTGTTGCGCTGTTCTTGTGCGATTAGGCTGCCAGAAATAAACAGAATAAATAATAATAGTTTATGTTTCATTATTGGGATAGTTGTTTGTATTTTAATAATTCTCTCTCAAGAATACTTATGCCATATAAGGTTGAGATTGCGCGAGTATGGTATTCCAATATTTTCAATTCAGTATCGAATATATCCTCCATTTTACTACTGAACATTTCATTTTCATAAGCTCCGAAAACTAAGGTGAAATATAATTTGGTTACAATTTCCTTATCTAAATTCACCCTATAGATTTTTTCCTCGATTCCTTTTTCTATGTTGGCCATAATACAAGCGCCAAACATATGGGTTTCTCTTTGCAGTAGTTCATAATAAATGTCTGGATAATACTTTTTAAGCTGATGCATGGGCGATGTTTCAGCTTTTTGGAACATTTTTTCGAAGACGTTCTTGATGGCAAAATTTTCTTCGATAGCATTAAGACCCTGTTGTGAAATATCACATATGATCTTGTCAATCGCATCTTGCATATTAATCACACACGCTTCAATCAATTGTTCTTTGTTATTATAAAACTTATAAATGGTCTTCTTGGAAATTCCTATTTCATTGGCGATTTCATCCATTGTCACACTTTTGAAGCCCAGTTTCAGAAACAAATCATTTGCCTTTTCTAGAATCTTTTCTCTCATTAATCTTTTACATTTAGCGGGCAAATATAGGAACGGAAACTAAAAAAACACAAAAAGTTTCCTAAGTTTTACAATTATTTAACATTACTATTCTAAAATCCAAACACAAGGAAGTGCCTCAGATAAAAGATGTTGGGATTGATTCATTCAGATTCACCCTCGGTTTGTTTTTGATGTACATATTCCTCAAAGGCCTTTTCACCTTCTTCCTCCCAAAACTTGTCGTAGTATTTCCAGTTTGAGAAATCACTTTTAGAATTCTTATTGTTTCTTGGCTTGCAGCGATGCTTTGATTTTCTTTTGTTCCTATTTGATTTATGATCCCCAAATCCGCCAAAGAAGATTTTAGCTAACACAAGTATACCCAAGGCTTGCCAATAACCTAATGTTGTTAACCCAAAGACTTCGGGCATTATCCAGTTCCATAATCGCATGGTTATGTAACCAAAGAGCAAAATCAGTATAATTACTATGATTCCTCCTATCAGTACTTTGAAAAATCCTTTAAAGAAACGTTCTGCCTTACCCTTGATTCGGTGTTCAATATATTCTGACATCTTATATAAATTTTAGTTAATACTTCGTTTTGTTTTTAGTTTGTTGAAAAGGAGTGAGATCGCACGATGTCGTCTTGACATTAATGTGCCTATCGGGATACCCGTCTCACTAGAAACTTCCTTATATGAAAAGCCTTCGAAATCGATAGCTATGATTATATTTTTGTAAAGTGGTTTTAAATCCATAATGGCCTTTTTAAGTTCATTTTTCATTTGATCGGAATAGGTATTGGCCGATTTACCGTATAAGAGTTCTGTAAATTCGATCAACCTTGTTTCCAATTCCTTTTCTATATCAATTCTTTCTTTTTTGACCCGGTGATTGTCTATGATCTTATTCTTTATTGAATTATAGACAAAACCTGCAATGTTGTTGATTGGAGATAAATTATTGGCCCGAGAGAAAAGTTTTAGTGCCACATCTTGTACGATATCCTCAGCATCCCTGTCGGCGGTATCATCAATTTTTGATTTGGCATACGCCTTTAATGAATGGTATTCTTCATCAAAGAAAGTTCTTAAATTGGTATAATTGTCTGTTTCCGAACGCATTCAAAGGGCCTTAAAAAATCTCTTCAATATAATAGACGAAGCTTTTCAAAACTATTGCATTTTATATTGATTTTTTAGACGTTTTGTTTTTGAAATGTAACATTCATGCGAGTTTTGTTAAAATGGACGTATTTTTGTCGAAAAAGAGCTACAATGCATTCAATTGAGCATTATCGAAATGAATTTGTTTCTTATTTAGAGCAAAAAACGAATACCAAAGAGCCGGCAAACCTGTATCAACCCATTTCCTATATTTTGGGATTGGGCGGTAAGCGTTTACGACCTGTCCTTACCTTATTGACCACGGAAGTTTTCGGTGTTGAATTCCCAAAGGCCATGGATGCCGCGCTTGCGATTGAGATTTTTCATAATTTTTCCTTGATCCATGATGATATTATGGATGAGGCCCCGTTAAGAAGGAGCAAACAAACGGTTCACGAAAAGTGGGATTTAAATACCGGGATACTATCGGGTGATGCGATGCTTATAATGGCCTATCAATTATTTGAGAATTACGAGAACGACATATTTCGAGAATTGGCCCAATTGTTCAGTAAAACAGCCCTGGAAGTTTGTGAAGGGCAGCAGTATGATATGGATTTTGAATCCCGCGATGATGTCACTATACCTGATTACTTAAAAATGATTGAATATAAAACTGCCGTTCTTGTAGGTGCGGCAATGAAAATGGGAGGGATTGTTGCCCAAGCTTCCTTTGACGATCAAGAAGGAATTTATGAATTTGGCAAGAATTTAGGCATTGCCTTTCAATTACAGGACGACTATTTAGATGCTTTT
>CAZHJO010000052.1:0-11342 GCA_964532755.1 uncultured Maribacter sp.
GTAGCCGTAGGAGCTGCCATTCAAGGTGGTGTTTTAACTGGCGATGTCAAAGATGTATTGTTATTGGATGTTACTCCACTTTCCTTAGGTATTGAGACTATGGGTAGCGTAATGACAAAATTGATTGATGCCAATACCACGATCCCTACCAAGAAATCACAGATATTCTCTACAGCAGCTGATAACCAGCCTTCTGTTGAAATACACGTGTTGCAAGGGGAAAGACCAATGGCAGCCGACAATAAGACTATCGGACGTTTCCATTTAGACGGAATTCCTCCTGCACAAAGAGGAACCCCTCAGATTGAAGTAACTTTTGATATTGATGCCAATGGTATCATCAAGGTTTCTGCAACCGATAAAGCTACGAACAAGACGCAAGATATTCGTATTGAAGCTTCTTCAGGATTGACTGACGAGGAAATCCAAAAAATGAAATCTGAAGCAGAAGCCAACGCCGAGTCTGATAAAAAAGCCAAGGAAACCGCAGATAAGCTTAATGAAGCAGATGGTATGATCTTCCAAACTGAAAAGCAATTGACAGAATTTGGTGAAAAATTATCCGATGATAAGAAAAAGCCTATCGAAGATGCTTTGGAAGAATTAAAGAAAGCTTATGAAAGCAAGGATGTAGCTGTGATTACCCCGGCTTTAGAGAAAATCAACGAAGCTTGGAAAGTAGCATCTGAGGAAATGTACAAAGCACAGGCCGAAGCTCAGCAAGGAGAAGCTTCACCAAACGGTGAGGAAACTCCAGGTGCAGATGCCGCGGAAGGTGATAATGTTGAAGACGTAGATTTCGAGGAAGTAAAATAACTTCCTTTAACACATGAGCAAAAGCCCCTTGACGATTTCGTCGAGGGGCTTTTTTTGTCATGCAAAACATTGAAGTGTCTATTCTCGATACTTTTTCTACGAAAAAACTCGAACTGACGCATCCTATTTCCGCTTTATCTAGTTATCAAAAAAGCGTTTGTAGCGTCAATTGGAAGTATAATGAATGTAAGACCTTATCTTATTTTAAGTCTCCTATCAAGTTCCCTACCATAGCCTTTAACAAAGAGTGAATCCTTTCGAAAAGCCACGGTGGCAAATGAAGTAGTGTCCTTCGTATCGACCATACCCTTAAAATTCAAATAATGTACGCCGTTTTTTTCAACATAGCCTCCAGCATGGTTGTGTCCGTTAAAGTAAAACTTCACGCAGTCATAATTATCAATAATAGAGAGCAATTGATTGTAATTCCATAGGTTATGACGGTCTGAAACACCCAAAACCGGGAAATGGCAGTAGAATCCAACACGTTCCTTATTCGCTGTTGCCCGTTGCAATTCATTTTCAACCCATTGTAATTGCTCCAGGCTCAAACCCCCGTTCCAAGGTTTAACATTGGGCATATTCTTATCGGCCAAGAGATTATAAAGGGAATCGGTCTGTTGTTTTTTAGCTTCCGTAAGTGCTCCGTGTACACTTAGATCATTCCCGTCTAAAACAATAAAACGCCATTTGTTTTTCACTATACTGTAATAGCGGTCTTTAATGTCCATTTTTTCAAACACTAAATGTTTCATTGAATCGGCAACGCTAAAATCATGGTTGCCCAAAACATGGTATCTTTCTGTTTTTAAGTCCCTCCAAATAGGGCCGACCGTATCAAAACTACTGAAATCCTTATCAATGAAATCCCCCAAGTGAACAGTATAATCCAAAGGTTGTTTGTTGAGAATATCAACGGCTTTACGAAGGCGAGCTGGGGATTCCCTGAAAAAACGAATCCCTGTTGGTTCACAATGGCAATATTGGCAATCGGAAATAACGCCGATTTCAAATTCCGGATATTCAATTTCGCTATCCTTTTTTGCGTTGCAGTTTAAGAGGATAAGAGCAGTTAATAGGGAGACATACTTTACTATCATGGAATAATATTTAAAAGACGGTACTGTTTCTACGATAAAGATACAAGACAGATTTCTTTTAAATGAAACCGTTTCAACGAAATTCCATAGCGTTTTACAATATTTACGGTATGGAATTTGTTTTTATGGTAGTTGTATTTTAAAAGGACTCATTTTACAGCCAATCGAATAAAGTTCAAAGGAGTTCAGTATTTTTGATATATGGATAAAAATTACACTACTACAATCTTGCGATCATTGTTGCCCCTGGTTGTTTTCGGGATGGCCAGCTTTGTTCAATCGCAGGAAATCAAAATTTTTACTACTTCGGATTTTGATTTAAAGGGTCCGGTGAAATCTTGTCTGGTGAGTACCAAATATGGGAAAGAAGCCTATGAGTTTAATAAGCAGGGCATGTTGACCAAATCCGTAACCCGTTATAATGATACTGATTACGATGTCACATACTACAAATATGGAGGTGGGGAGCTTTTAGAAAAGCGCTTTGAGAATTATAGAAATAATATTTTTGATAGTAGTACTTCTTATGCCAATTTCTATGTGATCGATACGGTTCCCGTGCGAAAGGTTACTGAAAAAATCATTACCTATGATAAGGAGTTTCTTGATCGCTATGAATATCTCTATAATGCTGATGGAATTCTTGTTAAGATCATTAGGACCAATAACGATGGGAATGATGAGACATTAATTGAGTATACCGATTACAGAGGGGAACAAACGCAAACCAATTCCTTGAACGGCACTATTTTAAAATCAGTTCGAAATTCTGACAGGATTGGCAAAAACAAGACCCAACAGCACGTTGTTCTAACTAAAAAATTCTTGGAAGGAGAACCCTATACGGCCGTGGAGGAAATTTTTAGTAGTGAAGGTAGCCTCATTTTAAAGACAAAGTATGTTCAAGATCCCAAGAAGAAACAATTTGTACCTAATGAGGTCATATCTTACGAATACGACGAGAAGGGAATGTTGCTAAAAACAGTATCAAAATCCGGAAAAGTAATCGATGTCAAGGAATTCATCTATCAATATGATAAAGGGGACGAGGGCAATTGGATAAAGGAAATCATAACCCCCGAAAATAGCTATACTACCCGCAAGATAACCTATTATGAAGATGAGACAACTGCGGTCGAAGTAAACGAAAAGTAGCTCATTTGAGAGTATGCAAGGCTACTTTTATTTTCAAAACAAGAAGATACTACTTTGAGTCACCCTTTTTCCATTCGTTACTTAATAGACCATAACAGCAGGTGTTTCGTTTAAATCCATCTAGGAGATACACATTTTTCCTAAGAATACCTTCAAGAGTGGCACCTAATTTTTCTACGGCTTTTCGTGAACGTATATTGCGTTCATCTATTCTGAACTCTACTTTTTCAAAACCTAATTTGTCAAAAGCATTATTCAACATTAAATCTTTTATATGCCGATTTAGTCCGCTACCATGGAATTCCCTACCAATCCAGGTAGAACCAATCTCTAGCACACGATGTTGCCAATTAATATTCATAAATCTGCTACAACCGGCATATGTTTCCGTTTTCTTGTCATAAATAATAAAGGGTACGCTTTGATGTAACTGTCGCTGTTTAAGGGCAGTTTCAACATATTTCCTCAGTGATTCAGGGGTCTCAATATCCGAGGGTGAGTATTCCACTAGTTTCTCTTGCGAGGCAATCGGAATCAGATGTTGATAATTCTCCAAAGTCAAAGGCTCCAGTTTTACATATTCATTTTCCAAAGTAATTGAAAGGTCATCAATCATAGGTTCCACAATTTACATAGATTCATACTCATTTCGAGTCATACGATATTGTATCAACGAAACATAGATATTATCCTCAACACTGTGACCTCTTTTTACATCGTGGTCAATGAATTCAGCTTCTTTGACCATTCCGTTCTTCATCATCACCTTACCCGATGCCTCGTTTGAGGCTAAATAAACAGCAAGGATTTTATTGAGCTTAAGTTCTTCGAACCCGAAATTAAGTATAGCTTTTACAGCTTCGGTGGTTAGACCCATATTCCAAAAATCTTCAGCCAGCCAATACCCTAATTCTGCTCGGTTGTTTTCCTTATCAATGGTGAGGCCTATACCTCCGATAAATGCTAAACTATCACCAAAGCGAATAGCGAACATGTAGTTGTCTTTTGCCTTAAATCCTGTATTGGCCATATGTATCCATGATATGGCATCTTCCTCATGATAGGGGTAGGGTATGCTACGCGTATTCTCCACAATCTTTATATTACCCGCGTATGCGACAATATCGGATATATCCGATGGCTTAATTTGGTCCAAAAGTAGACGTCTTGTTCGAAGTACTGGAAATTGTTCCATGCTAAAGAAATTGATTTAATAGTTCTTTTTTAACTTCATGCCCACCACCGAATATAATCTGTCTTGCCTTACCGCAAAACAATGTTTCTATTTTTTTGGATTCTTGCTTTAATCGTTCCTCATTGATGTATTTATCATTGTCCCCAATAAGAACGGTCACATGGGTGTTATTAGGCTCTAGGAATGCAAAATTTTCGGGTGTTTGTTCATTTGGGATTCCACCTGCATAGAGTATCAAATGATTACATTTCAGTTTTCTGTTCGCCACCCACCTTGTTGCAATTGAAACCCCTTGCGAGTAACCGAAAACAAGCAGATTACAATGTGCTGGAATATTTTCAGCGGAATAAACCGCATCTAGATAGGCAAGGATGTTTTCTGTTTCTGTTTTGGTGTTTTCCTTGGTAAGCCAACTGGCACCCACATGGCGATATTGATTGTTCAGATAATATTTAGATGGGGCCTGTGGCGCAATGATGTAATTTTCTTCAGGATCTAGTTCATCGAAATATTTTAGGAAGTATTTGCTCAAGTATCCAATGCCATGAAAAACTATCCATATGTTTTTGGTTTTATCCGAGAGCGAATTGAGAGTTGAATAGGAATTAGTGCTTGCATAGGTAACTCTTTTTTCCTGTTGTCCCATATGAATTCATTTTTTGAATAGATGCATTTGTTGCATCAGATATGCTTAATTTTACAAAAATATATTAGATGAACGAGTACAAAGATAAGATCCTAAAAGTTTGTAACGAATCTTCCAAAAATACCTTGATGCAAACGTTGGGGATAGAGTATGTTGATATTGGGGAGAATTTTTTGGTAGGCAAAATGCCAGTGACATCAAAAGTACACCAGCCTGATGGGGTATTACATGGCGGTGCTACAGTCGCTTTGGCGGAAAGCGTTGGCAGTATGGCGTCCTACATTTTTATGGATGCCCAAAAGCTCTTTGTTCGTGGTATCGAAATTTCTGCCAATCATATCAAAGGTGTCAAAGAGGGCGAAGTGTTTGCAAAAGCAACGGTAATGCATAAAGGTAATACTACACAACTTTGGGATATTAAGATTACCGATGCGGAGGATAACCTAATATCAATCTGCAAACTCACCACAATAGCCTTACCCAGAAAATAGTATGTCCTCGGAATTGATGAAAAGGATAGAAGTTCAATTTTCAAAAAAGTTGCCATTTGTAATGTATGGGAAACCGAATTCGAAGGAAATCCATGCTATCCTTCAAAGGGATGATCAATTGCACCATACTTACGATTTTACTGAAAAAGGATTTGTTTTCGCTCCTTTTGATGATTCTGGCCCCGTCATTCTGATTCCTTTGGATGAACAGCATAAAGTTGAGTTTACTGAGACATCACAACCAGAGTTTAAGGTTGCCGCGATTCCTGAAGAAAACGTTGAAGAACGCAAATATCATATGGATCTTGTCGAAAAAGGGCTTCAGCATATTGAGAATGGGGCATTTGATAAAGTGGTACTTTCAAGGAAAATAGCATTTGACTGCGCTGAATCCCCTATTAGAGTTTTTCAACGATTAATTTCCAAATATAAATCCGCTTTTTGCTATTTATGGTACCATCCTAAAATTGGATTGTGGCTGGGGGCCACACCAGAAATTTTATTGCGTACAGAAAGTAATAGGTTAACAACCATGTCCTTAGCAGGCACTCGGCCTTATATACAATATGAAAATCCTGAATGGAGGCAGAAAGAACTTCATGAACAACTTGTGGTAACCGATTATATAACCAAGGCATTAAAGGACCGGGTTTCAAATCTAAAGGTTTCAGGGGTTGAATCTGTTCGGGCTGGGAATCTATGGCATTTGAGAACGAAAATGACTGGGGTACTTAAGAAAGACCTGGCTATTGTGATAAAGGCACTGCATCCGACGCCGGCTATTTGTGGGATACCACTCCAAGCTTCCCGTAAATTCATTCGTGAACATGAAAATTACAAGAGGGAATATTATACGGGCTATTTGGGGGAGCTTAATTTTAAGCAAGAAATTAAAAGAACTTCAGACAGTGGAAATCAAGAGAATAATTCGTATAGGGCCATTAAAACAAAAACCGAACTCTATGTAAATCTTCGTTGTATGCAATTCGTTGATGAAAAGGCTTTCGTGTACGTAGGAGGTGGAATTACGAAAGATTCAATTCCCGAGAATGAATGGCAAGAAACCATAGTAAAAAGTAAGACCATATTAAGTATTTTGAACCAAGGCTAGTATTTGTGGTTCGATTGGGTTAAGAAAATTGGGCTTTGTATTTTTGCCTAAATGAACTACTCGAGCATTCCTTCGGCCCAGACCGTGGTATTACATTGTAAAACGAAAGGCCTACAAGATATTGTAATATCGCCGGGCTCAAGAAATGCACCTTTAACTATTGGTTTTACAGAAGACGACTATTTTAATTGTTATAGTATCGTAGATGAGCGCTGCGCTGCATTTTTTGCCCTGGGCATAGCGCAACAATTACAGCGACCAGTGGCAGTTTTATGTACATCTGGTAGTGCCTTGTTGAATTATTATCCTGCCGTGGCTGAAGCTTTCTATAGCAACATTCCATTGGTGGTCATATCAGCGGACAGACCCTTTTATAAGATTGATGTAGGCGATGGACAGACTATTCGTCAAGACCATGTTTTCGAAAGACATATCGGGTATTCTGCAAATTTGAAACAAGATGTATCACACGCGACATCGGAAGTAAAGGAATTTGCCCCACATAGTATTGGGGCAGATGTTAATGCCCAACAAATAACAATTCAGGCTTATAATGACGCGGAGTTGAACAAAGCCTTGAATTTGGCAATTGCCGAGAAATTACCAGTACATATCAATGTTCCCATTGAGGAACCGTTATACGGCAAAGTACAACAAGCATCGGTAAAGCCATATGTTGATGAAATTGTTGAAAAAAATGACAACGTCGGGGACCTGGAGACATTTTTAGTACAATGGAATTCCGCCAAAAGAAAAATGGTATTGGTAGGTGTGAATCACCCAAATTCTGTAGAGCAAAGGTACCTCGACCAACTTGCTGAGGATCCTTCAGTCATAGTTTTCACGGAAACAACATCGAATATTCATCATCCAAATTTTTTCCCGAGTATTGATAGCATAATAGCACCTATAGAAAAGTCAGAATCCAAAGCACTGTTGTTTGAAGCACTACAGCCCGAAATTTTACTCACTTTTGGTGGCTTGGTGGTTTCAAAAAAAGTAAAGGCATTTCTAAGAAAATATAAACCCGAGCATCATTGGCACATTGATGAACAAAAGGCGTATGATACTTTTTTCGCTCTATCGCATCATTTTAAAAGCCACCTGAATAGCTTTTTAGATCAATTTCTAAGATCTGTTCAAAATATTGAAAGTGAATATTTTAATTTTTGGAATGGAATTAGATTCGGCTATGAAGCGAAGCGAAAGGAATATATGCAACGTATTCCGTTTTCAGATTTTACGGCCTTCAAGCAAATATTTAAGCGTATCCCCAATCATGTACAATTACAGATAGCCAACAGTTCTGCCATACGATACGCACAACTCTTCAACGTGAAACCATCGATTGAAGTTTTTTGTAATCGAGGTACAAGTGGGATTGATGGGAGTGTTTCAACAGCAATTGGTGCATCTGTGGTTACAGATAAACAGACAGTTCTCATAACGGGTGACCTTAGTTTTTTCTATGATAGTAATGCCCTTTGGAATAATTATGTAAAGCCCGACTTTAGAATCATTCTTATCAATAATGATGGCGGGGGTATTTTCAGGATTCTCCCGGGTCAAGAGGAAACTTCCAATTTCGAAACCTACTTTGAGACCACACATGAGCTAAGTGCTGCTCATTTATGTAAAATGCACGGCATGGAATATTCATGTGTAAGTGACGAAAATTCCCTCAAAAATGAACTTGGCAATTTCTTCGCAGGTTCGACAGTATCCAAACTCCTAGAGATTAGAACGCCAAGAATATTGAATAATAAAATTTTGATTGGTTACTTTGATTTTATATCTTCGGATATTATTAACCATTATTAAAATAAGTACACTGACTATTATGAGCAAAAGAGATGATTTGATTAAAAAGTACGCCGAAGACATTAAAGACAAATTCGGTGAATCAGCTAACATGGATCTTTTAACAAAGGTGACCATAGGTTTAGGACCGTCTATCTACAATATTGATGCATCCAAGGTTTCTGGTTCCGATGAAAAAGAATTGGAAACAGTTAAAAAGAACTATTTAATGAAAAAATTGGGAATGAGCGATAGCCCAAAATTAATGGAAGGCATTAAAACTGTTATGGATAAGTATGGTTCTTCCAATAGAAACAAGCATAGAGCTGTTGCATATTATATGTTGTGCAAGCACTTTAAAAAAGAATCTGCCTATAATTAGTAGAATAAACTGAAATACAAAGCCACCCTGTCAATATTGAGAGGGTGGCTTTTTTATGCCCAACCAATATAAACCTTACTTTTGCAGCATGATCGCATTAGGAATATACAATACGCTTGAAATACTTCGAGATACGAGTGTGGGGCTTTTTTTAGGTGATGGTGAAGGCAATGATATTTTGTTGCCGAACAAATATGTACCTGAATCCTATGAAATAGGGGATTCGCTGACCGTCTTTTGCTATTTGGATCATTCTGAGCGACCTGTAGCTACCACTATAGAACCCGAAATCTTTGTTAACGAATTTCAACTTTTAAAGGTAGAAGAAGTCAATGAATTTGGTGCCTTTATGGATTGGGGTTTGGAAAAACACCTTTTGGTGCCTTTTAGGGAACAACGGGATAAAATGAGGGAAGGTAACTGGTATTTGGTGTATTGTTTTTTAGACCAGCAAAGTAATCGATTGGTGGGGTCGAATAAGATTGATAGGTTTTTAAATAATGATACCTTATCAGTTCGCGAAGGCGATGTTGTTGACCTGGTAATTTCCAGACAAACTGATTTAGGCTATGAAGTCATTATTAATCACCGCCATAAAGGATTGGTATATGCTAACGAGATATTCAAAAAAATAGCTGTTGGGGATAATACCAAGGGGGTCGTCAAGAAAATACGATCTGATAATAAGGTAGATGTTTCTTTGCAGCCGTTAGGCGAGAAAATTCTAGAGCCTGCGGCAAATAAGATATATGAACAGTTGTTGGCGCATGGTGGTTATTTAAGCTTACATGATAAGTCAGATCCAGAACTGATCAAGCAAGAACTTCAAATGAGCAAGAAGACATTTAAAAAAGGAATTGGCTCTTTATACAAGGCAAGAAAGATCGATATTAGGAATGATGGTATTTATTCATTGGAATCAGAATAACCAAATGAGTCAAAATGGTATTTGTAAAAGTTTGTTAATCAACCCGATATCGATGAAATACATCGATAATTCTTGACTTGACCACAAAAAATATTATTTTTACAACTTTTATTAAATGTATTATCAAATCATTAAACATTTTTGGTTACCTTTAGCCGATAAGACCCCTAAAAACCTAATGTCACATGCCATTTATTGAAGAGAGCGATTTACTTGAATTGCATAAAGATATCGACAAGGCGCAGATTATTAACGAGCGCCTATTAGACCAAATAAAAATAAAGAACAAGGAGCTTAAAAAAAGCAAGATCCAGCGCAACTTTTTGGCGGGGATAACAGGGCTTTTTTTAATTGGGGCCCTTGCTTTTACTTCCTTTACTGCTGGCCTAACCAGCTCCAATGATTTTGAAAACCGAAATAACTATTTGGTTTCCATAGATAGTTTAGAGGCCCATAAGGCCCGCATAGATAATCTAAGACAGCAAAATGAGGAATTGAGTTTGGTTAAGGAGTTTTATCTGGCCAAGAATTTCCTTGAAAAAGAGAAGATTTATTCTGTACAGGTAAAATCCTTCGTAGATAACAATGTCACTTTAGCTTCTGAGGCTTTGACAAACACTCTTTTCGTGAAGACAAATCCTTTTTACTCTTATTCACTCGGTAATTTTGAAACACTGCAGGAGGCACAGAAATTTCGAAAGCAATTGGTCGATCTAGGATTCAATGATGCCTTCGTCGCTTCGTACAAAGAGGGTAAACGTTTACAAATAGAAGATCCATACTAGATTGCCGAAATTTTCTGCTTGGATCAACGCGGCTAGATTAAGAACACTTCCACTTTCAGTTTCTGGAGTATTTGTTGGTACCGCACTTGCGAACTTTTATGGTAAGGCTAATGTTCTTATTTTCATTCTGGCCCTTTTGACGGCTATTGGTTTTCAAATCACCTCTAACTTTGCGAATGATTATGGCGATGGGGTAAAAGGAACTGACAATGAAGATAGAATAGGCCCAAAAAGAGCTTTACAAAGTGGAAGGCTTACCCGAAAAGAGCTAAAAAGAGGTATTATAATCTCAATCATCATCAATATTTTCTTCGTTATTGCGGTGGTCTTCTTAGCATTTGGCTTGGAAAACATTGAGTACCTTATACTGTTTATAGCGCTAGGCGGACTTAGTATCTGGGCAGCAATAAAGTACACAATTGGTTCGTCTGCCTACGGATACAGGGGATTGGGTGATGTCTTTGTCTTTTTATTTTTTGGATTGCTAGCGGTATTGGGTACCATGTTTCTATACACAAAGAACATGACTCTTATGTCAGTTCTTCCCGCTATTTCAATAGGGGTATTCAGTACAGGGGTATTGAATCTGAATAATTTAAGGGACCATGATTCCGATAAAAATGCCACTAAGAATACACTTGTGGTTCAAATGGGATATACCAACGGTATCAAATATCACACATGTCTTTTATTAGTAGGCTTACTAAGCATACTGGTTTTTATTGTCTTGAATTTCCAATGCTATATTCAACTTATACCGCTAGTTGTTTTCGTCCCTATAGTACTACATTTAAAAAGGGTTTACAGGACTGAAAAGCCGTATTTGTTAGATCCAGAACTCAAAAAATTAGCCTTCAGTGTATTTCTGATGGCCTTCTTATTTTACATCAGTAATAATATTTTTTGTAATTTTGAGTTATAACTACTTAAACT
>CAZHJO010000053.1:0-11074 GCA_964532755.1 uncultured Maribacter sp.
GAAACATATTGGTCATACTTCTTTTGTACTTTTTTGTTTTCATAATCATTAAATTTTTAAATATTACTGTTATTAAATTTGAGACCCTTTCTATAGGTATAAATTCAAAGCCTACTGAAAATACACCAGCATGTGCACCATTTCCTCTGGGTCCGGCACATGGCCCCCACCAAAAGTCTTTCCATTGATATGATAGAGAATAGGGATTACAAGGGCCACTTCGTCTGTTAGAATACAGGAGGAGTGTACAAGGGTCTCATTGATAGTGCCATCGGCTTTAGCGATCACAATATTCTCTGTCCCTGAAGAGGATCCTACTGGTGGGTTAGTGAAATTCACAAAATCATTCATAAAGTTTATACTTTCCCCGACTTTTTTGGTTTTGTTGAGATAGGCCAACCAAAATGTATATGTGCCATTGGGAATCATCCCTTCCAAGGCAATTTCAATGGTGGCCGAATTACCATTGCAATGAACTATTAAGTTTCCTTTCGCCATTTGAAATTCTGACAAGGTTACCTGATGTCCATCTGGTGCCTTTATTGGGGTCAACAGGCCAATTGGGTCATCAAATATGTTAGCTGCGAAAAGAGGTTCATTGGGATCCGTGGGAGTATTACCATCCTTGTCGGCGAATTCATCCAATAATTGCACGTTCCCAAAATTTAGATGGGCTACCACTGGTTGAGGCTGTATCACAAAATCAACAACGGATTCTTGATTGGCCAACACACTAATAGAAGTAGGACTTCCCGAGACCTCTTCTGTTGCTAAAGGCAGTTCTATCTCAATTTCATATGTACCTATCCCTTTAGTATCGATACTGTAAGCGCCATCTGCACCAGTGGCCCTTGCGCTTTCATCCGAACCATCCGAAACCACTACCCGGACACCGGGATAAGGATTGCCATTTTCATCTTTTACGGACCCATTTATCGTTCCTGATTGAGGTGGTTCGGGATCGGGATCTAATCCAGGATCGCTTGAAGTACAGCCTAACAGAGCAGTCAAACATAGTATTGCCGCTAGAAGCGCTATTGCAAATAATGTACTAGTAATTCCTTTTTCTATGGTATGATGTACCGTACGTTTCCTGTTTTGCTTTATTAAATTCATAGCTTTATTTTTTTTGAATTAATAAATGACTGACTTATTTGGGAGGTATTTGTTTACAAGTCAAAACTATGATGATAGGATTGGCATTGCTAATAGCTGAGTTCCAGATACTAACAGCATGGTTCCGGCTTCAAAATGATTTGTTTAATGGCTTTCAGATGATAATTGGTTGCAAAAAGATGATAGTTGTCCGGGATTGGATTACAGATGGTAAAAAAATAGGTGCGCGGAGACGCCAATTTGGAGTTACGAAATCAATGCGATTGGAAAAAAGTAATGGCTTATCTAGATATTTTGTGGGAAATCGTTAAATGTTATTCACTTCCAAACTCATCTTTATACCATAAAAGTCATTTATCACATAAAGGAGAACTGCGAAAATTATGCCCTTGTGTGCGTACTATGACTAATTATCCAGATAAAATGGCTATAAGGAATTCCGCTTTCCATTGGTAGTTGTACAAGCCCCAATTTTCGATAATATAATCAAGCCTTTTGGGTCCTTTAACGGGAGCTTCCTTCAAGATAAAAATATAAACGAACCCTACCACTAGAAGATAGAACGAAGCCAATATCCAAAGCATTTTTGCAAGTTTCAAAGTACTTAGTCTATTTGTTAGGTTGATTCTAATTATTTTAGGCGTTGTTGGATCTTCCCGTTCTTAAACACCGCATTTATGGTTAGCGTGTTGCTTACGGATTCCAATGGGTTTTTATCCAACAAAATCATATCGGCAAACTTACCTCCTTCAATGGTTCCATGGGTATCCAAGACCTTCAGCATTTTGGCCGCATTATGGGTGCCCATTTTAATGATATCTACCGGTTTCATTCCGCCCAATTCCATGAGCTGCATTTCCTCATGTAAACTATAACCGGGGAAAATAAACGTATTTCCGGTATCAGTACCCAACACCCAATTGACCCCATTTTCATAGAGTACTTTGATTTCCTCCACATAGGGGACAATAATGTTCTCTAGGTTGGGGTTTTCGATACCATAGAAATTCTCGTACATCAAAAGCATTTGCTTGGCCCTATTGATATAGCTGGTATCCTTGAGCATTTCCACCTCTTGGGGATCAAATAAGTTCTCCCGCTCGATTTGCGCTGCCCAATCGGGATTGATAGGGTATATCAAGCTCTTGTCGATCATTAAGGTGGTAATCCAGGAAATATCACTTTTATAGATCGAATCTACCAAGGCTTTGCCATTTTCGAAATCAAGATCTACCCCGGTAAAATGAACAATATTTTTGATATTGGCCTTTAGCGCCATTTGCAATTCTGTATTGTCGCTCACGTGGGCATAAACTTCGGTACCGTTCTTTCTAGCCTCTTTTGATACCTTATCTACAAACGCTTGCGGTATCCGTTCTACAAAAGGGGAATGGGTCCTTCCTCGATGGTAAGCTTGATACCTACTATAGGGTATTGTGCCACTTGCTTTACCAAGGATTCTATTTGCAACGTGTCCCGAAGGTAGAAAACGGATTCCCCTTCAATCCAACGGCCCTGAGGATAAGTCTTAACGGGATGCCTTCCCTCCAATGTAAAATGTTGACTGGTATGAAAAACCCGGGGTGCCGGCAAAGAATCCTGTTCTCCCAAGGCCCTCATTTCAACAAAATATTCGTTCGTGGCCGTACTTCCCCCAAGACAAAGAATAGAAGTTACGCCATAATGCATAAATCTTTCGAAATCCTCTTTGTACGAAACGGTATGGGTATGACAGTCGAACAGGCCAGGGATAAGGTATTTACCAGTGCCGTCAATAACATTCTCAGTTTGCCTCAATTTGTTCGTATCAATGACATGGATTTTATTATCCTTTATATAGACATTTACATTTGGTTTCATCTCAGCACCTGTGCCATCAATGAGGTTTACATTTGAAATGACTAGGTCAAATTCATCATTTTGGTGTGAGGAACATCCTATCAGGATCAATAAAAAAAATAGACAAGCTGTTTTCATATCAATAGTATAATTAAGTAAATAGGTTCTGTACAAACATTGTTTATAATGCGTTTATTTTACCCTTGTCCCATTTTTCCAAATCCCGATTATTTGCCGCAGTGCAGACAGATTTTCTATGGGATTTGAATCTAGCAGGAGAAAATTAGCGGCTTCGCCTTCTTCCACTAATCCTATTCCATTCAAATCAAAAACACGGACGGGATTCCCGGTGGCTGTTTTTATTACTTCAATATTTGAAAGCCCTGATTTCGAATAAATATCCAATTCTTCCAATAAATCATCCGATGGGTTGATCCCAAAGTTTGGGGGGTCATTCCCTGCCAGAATTGGAATTCCGGCTTCATGAATTCTAAGGATCTCTTTTTTAACTACCTCCATACTTGATAGGGAAGTTCTGGCATATTTTTGAATAGGAGGCGGGCCCTCAGCTACAAGCGCCCATATTTTTGATTGGGTTAGCGCCGTTGGAATCACAAACACCTTTTCTTTCTTCAGTAATGCAAGCTGATCATCGGAAGCCGACTCATTACCAAACCAAAGATGGGCAAATCCGTCAATACCAAGTTCAGCGATTTCCAGGGTCTCCTTTAGGGTAACCGTATGCGCAATGCACAACCTATTCTTATCGTGCGCCGCGGCAATGATGGCCTCTATTTGTTCATTGTTCAAGGTTGGGATATTTTGAAAATCAGGAGGTCCACCTCCTGCATCCCGAATCAGCTTGATAAAATCTGCCCCGTTTTTGATCCGATTGTTTACAAATTCGACCGGAGCAACGGAATCATTTATGGTTTCAATTTCACCATATTGAGTGGGATGCCCTCCCGGTAAGGTAGCAGCAAACCCTGAGCCATAAAAGCTGGCGCACCCTATAGAATCGCGATATGTCCTTAATAGGGCGGCCGTTTCTTCCGAGGATTTGTGCAGATCGATTATGGCAAGAATACCGGAATGCAATGCGGCTTTGAGTTCATCAGGTTTTGATAAATGTACATGTGAATTTACCAATCCCGGAATTACATACTTTCCGTTTCCGTCAATGGTGTCTTTGGCAGGATACTTTATCTCTTCCGCAGCTATTAAAACAATGGAGTCGTTGGCCAAGGCTAAATTCATTAAACCTCGATCTTGAAGCCCATCGAAAAGTCCAACATTAGTTATCACAAGATCATATTTGATTTTTTGCTGATTTCCACAAGAGAAGAACAAAAAGGCTATGACAAATACGACTATTCTCTTCATGCTTGCAGTTTTTACGATCCAAATGATGATGGTGCCACCCCATACAAATCTTTAAAGCATTTGGCAAAATAAGAAAGGTTGTTGAACCCGACCTTATAGGCAATCTGTGTAACGCTATCGGCCTTTTGGGCCAAAAGCTGCGCTGCTCTTTTTAACCGGAAGTTTCTTAGCAGCTCGCCGGGGGCTTCATTGGTCAGGGCCTTTAGTTTTCGGTGCAACTGCGTTTTGCTCATCGCCAATGCTTGCTGCATTAGGGGCACTCCAAAATCGGAATCGGAATAATTTTCCTCTAACAAGGTCAATAGATCCTCCAAGAACTTTTGATCAATTGAGGTGACTGTAATTTTTTTTGGATCAACCTGAATCTTGGTCTTGGAATACAACTCCCTGAGGTTTCGGCGTTGTTCTATCAGATTTTTGGTCCGAACCAAAAGTTCCTTGGCGTCGAAAGGTTTGGTCAGGTAGTCGTCAGCTCCTGTTTCGAGACCTGCTATCTTGTTGTCGATTCCAGCTTTGGCAGTTAGCATGATCACCGGAATATGACTTGTTTGCACATCGGTCTTGAGTTTTTCGCAAAGCTCAATCCCATCCATTTTGGGCATCATCAAATCGGTAATAATTAAATCGGGCGGATCTGAAATTGCCTTTTTTAGACCGGCCCGACCATCGACCGCTTCCTTCACTTTATAAAACCTTATTAACTGTTCGGTTATATAATGTCGCATATCGCTATTGTCCTCGACCAATAAAACGCTGGGTACGGATCTTTTATCATCCTTGACCAATGCGAAAGGTCTTTTCCCTATCGATCCTTGTCGTGTGGTTACCCCGCTAAATTTCCTACGCCCAGTTTTGATTTCCTGCAGGGGGATTTCTACAGCGAAAATAGTTCCCTTGCCCATTTCGCTTGATACGGAAATAGTACCATGCATGAGTTCTACCAAATCTTTAGAGAGAGAAAGCCCTATCCCTGAGCCCCCCTTTTCACGGGTATTACCATTATCAACCTGATAAAAACGATCAAATATAAAGGGGAGTTTTTCTTTGGGAATACCCTTTCCGGAATCCGAGACTAGAATCTGTAATCGGCCTTCGTCCTGTGATACTTCAAAACCGATCTGTGAACCATCCTCACTGAATTTAAAGGCATTGCCCAACAGATTGTACATGATATTATCCAGCTTGTCCCTGTCAAAAGAAGCCCATAGCACAGCCTGCGGAATCTGAACCCGATAATCTATGTTGCACTGTGCCGCATGGGAGTTAAAAGAGGAAGTCGCCGCCCTCAGGCATTTATAGACATCGCCTTCTGTAGGGGCCAATTTTAAACTGCCCTCGTCAATTTTTGAAAGATCCAAAAGTTGATTTACCATATTGAGCAAACGGTTGGCACTACGCCTAATCATCTTTACATTTTCCATGCTCAATTTTTCATCAAAGTGTTGCTCTAACTGTTCAATGGGCCCTTTGATCAAGGCAAGTGGCGTTCTAAACTCATGCGATATATTGGCAAAAAAACGTGATTTGGCTTTGTCGAGTTCCAACAGTTTTTCTGCCTGGATTTTTAATTGATTAGCTTGGTGCTGTACTTCAGAAGTTCTAACGGCAATCAATTTTTCCAGGGCTGCATTTTTTGCCTTCAGCTGACGGGACCGCCATTTTAAAATGGCCACTAGAAAACTGACAAACAAGACCACATATAACAAATAGGCCCACCAAGTTCGGTACCACGGGGCAAGAATTTCAAAGTCAAAACTACCAACAGTGCTCACATCTCCATAAATGTTCTGTGCTCTAGCAAGAAATTGGTAATCCCCTTCGGGAAGATTTGTATAATCCTTTTTGGTTTCTTTTGTCCAATCGGACCACTGATCATCAAAGCCATCAAGACGGTATTGATATCTATTTTCTTGCGGATCCATAAAACTGGGGGTCGCATATTCCAATCGAAGTGAACTATTTGAATAATTGAGCGCAGGGCCTGTAAAATCTGATTTATCACCACCGAAAATTGTAGAATCCTGGCCTATGGTAACCTTTCTAATGTAAGTATCAAATGAAGAGTTGAAATCGTACTTTTTTCCGAAATCGTAGCTCGTAATTCTTTCGCCCCCAAACCATAATAGGTTTTTGTTGTCCCAGTATAAATGGGTGTCGGTCGTACTCCTGAACCTTTCATCATAGAACCTTTGCAGGCTATAATTTTCATCGCCATCCTTAGCGGCCGCGAAACGATATTGCCTTCCGTTGTATGGCTTTGATTCCAACAATATATAGTCGCCTTGGTTTTGGTATGCTATCGGATATACATATAAGGAATCCAATCCAAATCTTTTTCCAAAATGCGGTTCAGGAGAAAAGTGTCCTGAATCCCTATCAAATTTAAACAACGGTCCATCGATTCCATCGGCAACAACGAGAAGCTCGTCTTTAAGTAAAAATACATTAGGTCGCCCTTCGGGAAGCCCTTCGCCGTAACGATTAACCTTTATCAAATCAAAATCCATTTCCTTTGACCGATTGCTCAATGAAGAGTAGTCAACTTCAATAACGGTATGCAATGAAGTGCCAAGCCAAAGTGTTTCATTTTTATCGGCAGCAATTGAAAATATATCCTCTTTGAACTGTTCAAGGTCCTTTTCTGCCTGCCATTGGCCATTTTCAAAATAAATGGTAGATAGCCCGTGCATATGGCCAACAAATACTCGATTTTCATCCCGCTTGGATTGGCACAATGTGCGGGTTCCACCCAGCCTGTATACTTCTGATGCTTCTTTTTCAGAGACTACGAAAACACCATCGGCAGTTGCGGCCAGCAATCCATTTTCCAAAGAAAGCAAGAAGAAACAACCACTTTGGATTCCTTTGATTCTATTAAATTTTGCCGGACTAGTTCCTGAGCCTACCTCAAGGGCATATAGCCCGCTAAAAGTTCCAACATAGAGATTGCCTTGATGCCTGGCTATGGCCGAAACCGTACCTTCCAATCCTGATCTTTTATCAAAAAAACTATACGGCAAATCAGGTTCAACCTGTGAAATACCGGTTTGCAATGCCATCCATAGTGCATTTTGATCATCAACAGTCAAACCATGTACTTGGTTGTTCAGTATGCCCTCCTCCGTTGTAAGTATTTTTAATAGCCCCCCATTCCTATCCATGATGATTACACCACCGTTAAGTGTTGCAAACGCCAAGGAAGAATCGGCCAATTGATACCCTGCATACGGCCTATTTTCTTTGAGATAATTTTCTATTTCATTTTCCAATTTCGTTATGCCGTTGCCATCATAAACGTAAAGACCTGAAAACTTAGTCACAAAAAGAACGGAATTCTCTCCATAAGGTAACCCAATAATTGGGCGCATATCCTTAAACATCTTTCCGTTCGGTATCATCTGTAATGTATCGCCAACGACTTCGTACATTCCCTGATCAACTATGGGAACATAGACCTTGCCGTGTACTTGATACTCCCTATAAATACGGCCAGGGTGTGGAATGATACTGAAAAGATTGTCCTTCCAGCTGTAGATTCTATTGTCGGCAAAAAACAATATGCGGTCCTGTTCAGGAAATATTTGCCAGATATTTGCTGTTAGAGGATAATCTGGTGGTATTTTATCTTTTAAGGATTTATATTGAAGAAAACCCAAGGAGTCGGTCTCTAAATACCCTAACTCCCGATCGGCCCCGATCCATTTAACATTGTTTTCATCAACCACTACAGTACGAACCGCTTTCAGGCCTGGTGAAGATATTAACCTCCACGAGACGCCATCAAACTCTAAAATTCCATCGCCATTTCCTGAATAAATAAAACCTTTCTTGTCCTGTGTGATAAACCAATTCTGATAGTGGGCCTTATATCCTTCATGATTGTAGTTGGTGACAGCATAGTGTCCTTGCTCCATATTTTTATTTTGCGCCCACAGCAAAGAACAAATTGAATTAAGCATCAGAAGAGCTAAAAACACAATGGTTAATTGGTTAATTCTTTTGTTTTGTGAATGCCGTACAAGAATTTGTTCGCAAGACTCCATAATGACAATTTAAAACGGTTGTATAAAAGCACGAAAAAGAGGTAGGGGGAAGAAATAATAGACCCATTCCGTTGGGAGGTCAACTATAAAGATACCTTATTTTGAGTTTACAACGGTATAATACTATGCAGGTATACCGCATCATTCCTAACACTTGGGTTCCAAATGATAATAGGATAATTTCACCAGCACCTTGTATACAACATGCGGTTATATAATACCGTTCATCGAAGAAAGAATACCACTCATGTTTTTCACCACACGATACCACAGGTTCACAACAATAATTTAGAGTAATCCTAAATTCAACATACATTTACATTGTAATTAAGTGATAGTGTTGACCCCAAATCAATCCATGAACTTAACCGAAACAAAGTGTAAGTTTCCCCAAGCGAACACTAAACCTACAACAAGCTACCTGAGAATTATCAGGACCAAATTTTAAAACCTACTTAAAAAAGCCCCGACGTTTTCGTCAGGGTCTTTTTTTTTACATCATTTCCCAAACTCTTGTACTGGAAACAATACAAAGTTGGTAGTTCATCGATCATACCATACATTTTAACCTATTTCACCACAATTTTCCCGCTTTACACAACAAAAATTTAGAAGTACGAACCCTTGAATTTACATTCGCTTCGTATTTATGATTTATTGTTTTGTCCCGAGGAACAATTAACCTACAAGCATAAAATTTTTGACTGATTAACCCAATTTTACAAATCCTACTTAACAAAAAAAGCCCTGACGAAAACGTCAGGGCTTTTATTTATAACTACTTTATTTTTTTATTTAGAAGGCATAGTTAAGTCCAAACAACCAATAGGTTTGTAATTCGTTATCAACATTATCAAAAGTTGCCGCTGCATCAGGAGTTGGTCCGTTCAAAGCATAATTAAGGGCTTCTTGCTTATTGTCCCTAAGTCCGAATTCAAATCCTAGCCCAATCCCGTTCCATAGCGTATAGCCCAAGGAGTTTATCCAGGTCCAATTGGAGAAATTAGAGGACTTATAACTCTGGAACATGGAAAGGTTGGTTTTGAAATTTACATTTCCAATTTTTCTTGTGTAATCAGCAACGATCTTGGCTCCTAATGAAGACTCGAAAATAGCATCTTCATCACTGAACACAAAGTTGTAGTTCAATGGGTGTACTACCACGACCAAATCTGTTATCGGGGTCCACGTGGCACCAACACCAAGGTCTAAATACCCGGGATCGTTAAAGTTGCTCAATAAAGTGCTTCTATATTCGCCTAAAGCTGAAATAGCGAATTTTTCGCTGATTTTTTGACCGTAAAGCGACGTTATGGTAAATACATCGGTAGCTTCTTTAAAGCTATCGTCATCGGTGGCATCATCCTTGTCATCAAACTTGACCCAAGCAAGATTGATATTTCCTGAATTTCTCCAAAAAAATTTCTCTTGTTGAAGGTTAGCGAAGGCATTCACCGTAATTCCAATGTTTCCGGCACTTGAATTGGCCTCACCTTTTGAATACCAATTGCTAAAACCTGAAAGGTTGGCACCAATCGTTCCAAATGCCCCTTTTTTCCAACCTGGAAGGGCGTCAATTTGTGCCTGAAGGGCATCGACTCGGCCTTGGATTGCAGCAATGGAATCCTTTTTGGGTCCTTGCAATGCTTTAAGTTCATCCGCCGTTTGTGCGTAAGTAGCTGATATAGTCAGAAAAGCCACTAACGCGAATACTAGATTTTTCATAATGTTTAGTGTTTATTTAATTTATGAGGTCCAAAAATAAGAATTGTTAACAATAAACAATCAAGGTTATTAACAATTATTGTTTTTTAAAAAGGGGCACTGAAGAGCATGCCTCACCGTACATTACGCTTTTTGCAACAGGTAAAAGTTTAGCAGTTATCCACAAATAGGCATTCTGTGGTACTGGTTTGTCAGTGCAGCCTTTTATGATTACAGGTTTATTTATATATTCGGTAATATCGAGATTTTCAATAATGGACTGATATATTGATGTTTCCAATACTTCCAAATTTCCATACACCACTTTTTTCGCAAAAGGTTGCAATTTAGTAGCACATAGCATATAGGCCCATCCTGGAATTATTGCATCGCTTGAACATTCGACGGCAACGTATTTATCTTGGTATTGACTCCAATCATGTGCAGCAATACTGGTCCTGAATTCCTTCTCGCGCAGCACAAACCCTTGATATAGCCAATCCTTTATATCCAACAATACCCGCTCCCCTTTTGGATAATAGTCTTGCAAGTCAATGGTCATTAATTGACTCTGGGCTACACGGTTAATGATTTCCTTTTTCATGGGTTTTTAGATTTCAGTGATCGGAATACATAAAATGGATTACTTCCAACGCGGGAATGACAACTAAGCGGCTTAAAGCATCCCTAACTCCAATTTGGCTTCCTCGCTCATTAGATCTTGGGTCCAAGGTGGATCAAAGGTAATCTCAACCATTGCATCTTTGACAACATTCAATGATTTTACTTTTTCCTCTACTTCGACAGGGAGTGTCTCAGCAACCGGACAGTTAGGCGATGTAAGTGTCATTAGAATCTTTACATCGTAATCTTCATTGACAAAAACGTCATAGATCAATCCTAATTCATAAATATCGACAGGGATCTCCGGATCATAGATAGTCTTTAAGACCTGTATTATTTTTTCTCCCAATTCTTGGGTATTTATA
>CAZHJO010000054.1:0-10937 GCA_964532755.1 uncultured Maribacter sp.
CATTGGCTGGCTTTTGGAAGGTGATGGGAATGGGAATTTTGTTTCAATGGATGTTAAGGAAAGTGGATTCCTTGTGCTAGGTGATGCCAAGAGTTTGGTCAATGTATTTCTTGGAGATAGTGAGTTGCTATTGGCCGGCATCAACGACGACAGTGTAAAGACCCATATTAGTCCTAGAAGTGGAAACCGGGTATATCGGCCCAAGTCAGAAGATACGGCAGCCATTATAAGGTTCAAGGATGGTACCACACAAAAGTTCGAATTTCATTATGGCTTGGGATACCTATCCCAGGGCAGTCGTAACCTATTCATCCCACCGGATGCAAAATCAGTGCAGATTATTGATAATCAAGGTAAGCAAACCGAAATCCTTTCCGTACAATGAAAAAACTATTAACATTTTTTCTTTGTGCATGCTGTTTATGGGGATTTAATTCCTGTAAACAAAAAGAAAATGCCCGTTTTAGACTATTGAATTCTTCCAAGACTGGAATTGATTTTAACAATACAATCAAGGAAAATGACAGTATAAATGTATTTGAATATATGAATATCTATACAGGTGCAGGCGTAGCACTTGGAGATATCAACAACGATGGGCTAGTGGATATTTACTTTAGCGGTAACATGGTATCTGGAAGGCTGTACCTCAACAAAGGAGGTCTAGAATTTGAAGATATAAGCGACAAGGCGGGAGTATTGAACAATCGTTGGGGAACAGGAGCTGCCATGGTCGATATAAACCAAGATGGATTGCTTGATATCTATGTCTGTGTTTCGGGGAGTGCCGAAATAGCCGAACGGGCCAATATGCTATATGTTAATAACGGGGATATGACCTTTAGCGAAAAAGCCAAGGAGTACGGTTTGGCAGACACCCGTCAGAGTATGCAAGCCGCTTTTTTTGATTTTGATAAAGACCAAGATCTTGACCTTTATCTTTTAGTCAATACCGCTGCCTATGAACAAAAGGTCAATAATATTTTACCAAGGCAATTAGACGGACAATCTGTAAATAATGACCGGCTATACCGAAATGAGGGGAATGGTAAATTTGTGGATGTTACCGAAGAAGCTGGAATTTTGGTTGAAGGTTATGGTTTAGGGGTGGGTATTTCAGACATTAATAATGATTCTTGGCCAGATGTTTATATATCAAATGATTTTATAGGCAATGATATATTGTACATTAATCAACACGACGGTACTTTCAAAGATCAATTGGGGACGCATATTAAGCATACTTCTTATGCGGGTATGGGCAATGATATCGCAGATATAGACAACAATGGCAAGCCCGATATTTTTGTTTTGGATATGCGACCTGCCGATAATGAACGACAAAAATTGATTATTTCATCCACAGGCTATGACCGTTTTCAAATGATGCTGCAAGCAGGATTCGAACCCCAATACAGTCGAAATACCTTGCAATTGAACCAGGGCGAAGGGAAATTCAGCGAAATAGGTTTTTTAGCTGGGGTCAGTAGTACTGATTGGAGTTGGAGTGCCCTTTTGGCCGATTATGACAATGATGGGAGCAAAGATCTCTATGTAACCAATGGCTTTCTGCGAGACTTGGGTAATTTGGATTATATCCATTATCAGAATATATATGACACTCCACTGGGCGATCCGGAGACTAAGATTAAAAACAAACTGCAATCTATTGAGCAATTACCTGAGGCCAAACTTGTCAACTATGTTTTTCAGAATCAAGGCGATATGACATTTAAGAATGTTTCCGCAGCTTGGGGCATAGAAGAGGCCAGTTGTTCCAATGGAGCAGCCTATGCCGATTTAGACAATGATGGCGACCTGGATCTATTGGTTAACAACGTAAATCAGCCTGCCTTTGTTTATGAAAACCTTAGTGAAAAAAGACAATCAAATAACCATTTGCGCATTAAGTTAAAGGGTAAAACGGGGAACTTATCCGGTATTGGTGCCACAATCAAAATCACTACGGGGTCAACTACCCAGTATTATGAGCATTTTTTGAGCAGGGGATATGAATCCAGTGTAGACCCTACCATCCATTTTGGACTGGGGGAACACCAAATTGTGGATAGTATTGAAGTTTGTTGGCCAGATAATACACATCAAATTTTACAACAGACCGTTGCCAATCAATTGGTATTGATAGATCAATCCAGCGCAACTACAAAGAGTTTTCCAAAAAACAGGGATACAGAAAAAAAATGGTTCAATGAGGTAACAGATAGCTTGGGCGTCACATTCAAACATCAAGAAGATTTAATGGTCGATTTTAAGCTACAACCCATATTGCCCCATATGCATTCACGAAGTGGACCCGGTGTTGCCGTTGCGGATGTCAATATGGACGGATTGGAAGATTTTTTTGTTGGTGGCGCGGCAGGGCAATTTGGTGTACTGTCGCTACAAAAAAAGAACGGGACTTTTGTTTCTTTGGATTGGTCTAAAGACGGCATTTATGAAGATATGGGTGTTTTGTTCTTTGATGCAAACATGGACGGTTACCCAGACCTTTACATAGTGAGCGGTGGAGTAGTAGCTTCCTCGGACAATAAAGCGTATCAAGATCGCCTGTATCTTAATGATGGTCAAGGAAATTTTAAAATATCCCAAGCGCTCCCTCCCATCACATCCAGTGGGTCTGTTGTGACTGCAACTGATTTTGATCAAGATGGCGATTTGGATCTATTTGTAGGGGGTCGTGTGGTACCAGGTCAATATCCAATGCCGACGAGAAGCTATCTATTGGAAAATCTGCTAAATGAGGATCCGGACCAAATAAGATTTAGGGATATAAGCACTACTGTCAATGAATGGGAAAAATTGACGATGGTAACATCGGCTATTTGGTCTGATTATGATAATGATGGTTGGATGGATTTAATCGTTTGCGGGGAATTTATGCCTATTACCTTCTTTCATAATGAAAACGGTCAACTGGTCTACGCCAATGAGCATACCGAACTTGTAAATACCGAAGGTTGGTGGAATAGTATTGCAGGAGGTGATTTTGACCAAGATGGGGATACAGATTATCTCGTGGGCAATCTTGGTCTGAACACAAAATACAAAGCATCTTTAGAAGAGCCATTATGCATTTATGCCAAAGATTATGATAAAGACGGGAGAATTGATCCGGTCATGTGTTATTATGTCGACGGGGAGAATCATCTTACCCATTCAAGGGATGAGATAATTGGACAGATCAATGCCATGAGAGCAAGATTCAAGACCTATAAATCCTATGCCGAAACGACCTTTGAAAAATCGTTTTTGCCAGAAGAACTGGAAGATGCCTATATTGTAAAGAGTTATACCTTTTCTAGTGCATATATTGAGAATAAAGGCGATGGAACCTTTACGCTCAACTCCCTCCCACTGCATTCCCAGATGGGACCATTGGAGGGTATTATAGTAGAGGATATTGATCAAGATGGCCATCAAGATGTGATTTTAACCGGAAACTCGTATGCAACAGAAGCTGCAACAGGCCGTTACGATGCCAATATGGGAAGCCTGCTATTGGGAAATGGCGATGGAAGTTTTAACCCAGTTCCATTGAGCAAAAGTGGATTTGTAAATGATTTAGACGGTAGTGGTTTGAGTATCATGCGAAATGCCCAAGGGAAATCGTATGTGCTGGTTGCCAACAATGACGGCCCGCTAAGGATATTTGCCATAGGGGCCCCAAATGGGACTGATCAAGTTTATCGGGCAAGTCCAGATAGCAGGAATGCTAGTATAACACTTAAAAATGGTAAGCAATATAAAGTAGAGTTTTACTACGGTTCTGGATATCTAACGCAACGGTCCCGTAGTATTATGATACACGATTTGATAAGTGAAATTAAGGTAACGGATTTCAATGGCAAATCTAAAATAGTTTATGCAAATGAGGAAGTTAACTAGATTGATTATCGGCCTAATGGTGGTAGTTTCTTCTTGTGGGCCCAAACACAACCAAGTACAATTAGAAACGTATTTTGAGAATAGTCTGGCAATATACAACCGCAAATTGACAGGTGTCATTGTCGCGGATATTTTTACCCCTCCTGTGGCCAGTAGAATTTATGCATATCCAAATATTGCGGCATATGAGGGCATACGTTTTATAGATTCCAGTAGGCCATCATTGGCAGGTCAACTAAATGGACTTGAAAATCTCCCGGAGCCTGATTCCGATAAATCTTACTACTATCCCTTGGTTTCTATAATTGCATTTACAAGTGTTGCCAAATCTTTGGTCTATGATATGGAACGGATTGAAGAGATGCAACGTCAATTATTGCAAGAAGTGCGGGATATTGGGATCGATTCAGAGGTATACGAAAATTCTATTTCCTATGGCAACACCTTGGCACAGGAAATAATGAAATGGGCCAATAAAGATGGCTATCTTAGACGAACAGCATTACCTAGATATAGTGTGAATGATGATCCCGGACGTTGGCGGCCGACACCTCCTGATTATATGGAAGCTATTGAGCCCCATTGGAACACCCTTCGTCCTTTTGTTCTTGATTCGGCCAATCAGTTTGACCCAGGCTTGCCAACTGTCTTCGATATTGATGAAAAGTCCCAATTTTTTCTGGAAGCTAGGGAAGTGTACCAAACTGTACTCGATTTAGATCCCGAGCAATTGGAAATAGCCAAATTTTGGGATTGTAACCCCAATATATCGCATACCAAGGGCCATGTGATGTATTTTCAACAACAAATTTCGCCGGGAGGACATTGGATTCACATAGCAGCGCAGGTTTTGGAACAACAAAAAAATGACGCGGTTACTGCGGCAGCGTCCATGGCCCAAGTTAGTATCGCTTTGGCCGATGCCTTTATCAGTTGCTGGGATCAAAAATACAAAAGCAGCCTTACACGGCCAGAAACGTTCATTAACGAATATATGGATCCAGATTGGAATCCCATATTGCAGACACCGGCATTTCCGGAACATACATCCGGACACAGCGTTGCTTCTGCCTCCGCCGCTACAGTACTGACCCATCTCTATGGCGACAACTTCGCATTTATTGACTCGACCGAGGTTCCCTATGGGTTGCCGAAGCGAAGTTATGCGTCATTCCTTCAAGCATCCCAGGAGGCGGCCATTAGTCGTCTTTATGGTGGCATACATTATAAACCTGCCATTGAGAAAGGCATTGAGCAAGGGCAGAACGTAGGGAAATTTGTCCTGGAAAACATCGATATCGAATAAATCGAACAAAATGGACCAATAGCGATGAAATAATTAGGGTAAGCACATTAAAATAGAATCAATTATGTCTAAAAAATATACCTGTAACCGCAATGGAATAAAAGTCGTGATTTCGACTATGTGGCTTTTACTGTTCGGGGGGGTTATCTTTTCTTGTAAAGAAATATCCCAAAAAAAAGAGGCCAATGCCCAGCCCAATATTTTATGGATTTATTTGGAAGATACAGCGCCACTTTTAAGTAGTTATGGCACTACCCTTATTTCAACTCCAAATATTGATAATCTCGCGAAAGAAGGGGTTTTATATAAAAATGTATTTATGCCAGCCCCTGTATGTTCGGCAATTCGTTCCAGTATTATTACAGGAACAATGTCAACCACAATTGGGGCACATAACCATCACAGCTCTAGAACAAAGGAAGCTGCCATAAAATTGCCAGAAAATCTAAAAACGGTACCAGAGATATTCAAAAAAGAAGGATATTTTACATTTAACAATGGCAAGGATGATTACAACTTTACCTACAATAGAAGGGATTTATATAGCCAGGATTTTAAGGTACATCCATTATATGGTAAAAGTGGCGTACGACTAGATTTATCATCTTTGAAAGATAAACAGCCATTTTTCGGACAAATTCAGTTGTATGGTGGAAAAGAAATATTTTCTGACAGTTTTAAGGAAAATGTAAAAACACCGGTGGATAGGGCCAAAATAAAACTACCCCCGTATCTCCCAAGCCATCCAACAATTATTGAAGAATATGCAAACCATTTAGATGCCATTCAAATTACCGATGGGAAAGTAGGAGATATTATTGATAAGTTAAGGGAAAACAATTTATTGGACAATACCATTGTTTTCTTTTTCTCGGACCACGGTATGCGAATTACGCGGAACAAACAATTCCTGTATGATGGAGGCTTACACGTACCCTTGATCATTGCTGATTTTACCAAGAGCAATAGGGATATTCCTGCTGGGACTATAAACAACGATCTTATTAATGGTCTCGATCTTGGAACAAGTGCATTAGCCTTGGCAGGCATTCCAATACCTGGCAATATGGAGGGTAAAAACATGTTTAATCGTAATCAAAAGCGTGAATATGTAATTTCGACTAGAGATCGATGTGATTTTACTATTGACCGTATTCGTTCTGTACGATCAAAAGAATACAAGTACATCCGAAATTTTATGACTGATAGAGCATACACACAACCGACTTATATGGATGTTGCTGGCATAGCCTTTGTTCAAGTAATGCATAGATTACATGGCGATAAAAAACTTAATAAGGTACAAGATAGATTTATGTCGGATGAAAGACCTAAAGAAGAATTGTATAATCTTAAAGAAGATCCTTATGAATTAAACAACCTTGCATCAAATCCTGCATACAGTACTATTCTAAAGGCATATGGCAACATTTTGGATAAATGGATAGTTACTACGGATGATAAAGGGCAATATCCAGAAGACGAGGAGAATTTAAAGTTGATGTTGGGCATTTGGGGCGAGCATGCTGTTAATCCAGAATACGAGCCTATAAAGAAGAAATTCCCTAAATTGGCAGGATCATTGTTTTATTTAAAAAGTGAGGCATCAAAGTTAGTGGACGCCAGCACCGAAGAAGATCCTTTTTTTGACATAGACTTCTCAGGGAACTAAAAAATAGGCTTTCTTAACCCAATGAGGAGCCCAATACTATTACCCGGTTTTATAACAGCAAAATAGGAATAACTGTTATTTTCTTGCAAACAGCCCACTTCTTATTGGCTAAAAGATTGAGCCTTGGTTTATTAAAACAATTTTTATTTCCTACCTTTTCATTCTTTAGTACTAAACCAAATTTAATTCCATGGCCTTTTAAGTAATGGGAAGTTGGGAATCTGTTATGAAATTTCCATTGCATGGGTGGCCAAAAAAAACCAGTAAAGATGACAGCACAACAAGGACAGTCAAACAAGCGGCTACTTTCACTTGATTTTTACAGGGGTTTAACCATGTTCTTACTCATTGCGGAATTCTCACATTTATTTGTATATATGGTATCTCCCGAGTTGGAAGGGACCCTAGTGCATGCGATTGGGGAACAGTTTCATCATGTAAAATGGGAAGGAATGCGCTTCTGGGATTTGATACAGCCTTTTTTTATGTTCATTGTTGGTGTGGCCATGCCCTTATCATTTTACAAAAGGATTGGGAGAGGTGATTCCTATAATCAAGTATTCAAGCATGCGCTGCAACGGGCATTCCTTATGTTGGTTCTTGGCTGGGCACTCTATTGTATTGATCCGGGAGAAATTGTGTTTCGATTTCAAAATGTTCTGGCGCAATTGTCCGTGACTTATATTTTGGCCTTTCTGATCATGAGAAAACCAACTATAGTCCAGATAGGTTTTTCGGTATTGTTGATTCTTATCACGGAAGGCCTTTACAGATTTTTCCCATTAGAAGGGTTTAACCAAGCATTTGTTCCTGGGGAAAACTTTGGGGCCTGGTTCAATATTCTTATTTCTGGACAGGAAGATGGGGGTCATTGGGCCATGTTCAATGCCATTCCTACTACGGCACACACGATTTGGGGTGTATTGGCCGGTAGATTGTTGATGAGCAAACAATCGAATAAGAAAAAGATACAGACCTTACTAATTGCAGGGTTCATTGGATTGATAATCGGATATGGACTTAGCCCGATCACACCAATCATAAAACGAATTTCAACAAGTACTTTTGTTTTTGCCAGTGGAGGATGGTCCGTGCTGGCGCTAGCTCTATGCTATTGGCTAATAGACATAAAAAAGTATCAGAAAGGGGTTCTTTTTTTCGCGATTGTGGGGATGAATCCTTTATTTATCTATCTCTTTGCCCATGTAGGAGGCGCAGATCTAATACATAAAATAGTTCTCCCGTTTTCAAACGCCATTTTTGGATGGATGGGAGAACTGAACGCCAAGCTAGCATTGGGTACTATTGTACTTTTCTTTTTATGGTATCTCTGCTATTGGTTATATAGAAAGAAAATATTAATAAAAATTTGATTTTAGTTGTTCTGACTTTCCAAAGCCTAGACAGTACCACAAAAGCCCTAGTGATTACCAGGGCTTTGTAGATTGCTATCTACAGGAAAGTAAACGTAATTAGAAATATAATGCTCTTTATTTTATTTCGCCCCAGCTTTCTTAAGTATTTTGGTAATTAGTTTGCGTTCCTTTTTACTGAGTTTACCATCGGCACTGCCCATTTCGTTGAGAAGAACTGTTAACGCATGTTTTTTACTATTGGGCATTTCTTTTAGTATAGACTTATATTCCTTATTGGTTATATCCCTGGATTCCTTAATAAGGGAATCATCAAATCTAAGGATCTGCATTAATTGGCTCATAAAATCCAATTCTGCATTTTCTATTTGCCCATCCGCGAGTATTACCTCCTCAATTGCTTTTATAATCGCCAATTTTTCAGCCAAATTATATTCCATATTCCCCTTTTTAATATTTTATACAAGGTAAATAAAAATCCATAAGACATTAAATTTTTAATTGCAATTAATCCAATACATTTTCATTATCTAAACAATATGAGAATAGCACCCATGGCAGTTAGGACCATGATCATCTTACGGTAAAAATCTTCCTTGATTATTTTAACCAAGCGCACACCAACGTACAGTCCAATTAAAACTCCCGGTGCCAATTTTAGATTTATCAGGAGTGTTTCGGGGGTTATTGTTCCCCAAGACCAAATATGAAAAGGTAATTTAAACACATTTATAATCAAGAATAGCCAAGCTGCGGTTCCTATAAATTCATTCTTGGGCAATCGCATGGCCAAAAAGAAAATATTACTGAAAGCCCCGGCTAAATTTCCGATCATGGTCGTTATACCAGCCAAGATTCCAATAAACCCGGCAAATGTCCAATGTGTAGGTACCCGTTTAGATTTTTTACGATCCCACCAATACATCATGAACACACTGCCCAGAATAATAATGGCCATCGCAATTTTAAAGGTGTCCTCCTCCAAATCCATTCCAATATATACCCCAATAAGTATTCCGGCAAGAATCCATGGTAAAAACCTAATTATATATCTCCATTGGGTATGACGATTGTAATAAACAACGGCGAATACATCGGCAAAAATAAGCAAGGGCACTACAAGTCCTGTTGATTCCTTTGCCCCAAAAGCCAAGGCCATTAAAGTTACATTGATAATCGCGACCCCTTTTATTCCAGCTTTTGAAATGCCAACAACAAATGCTGCACTTAAGGCTAGGACCCAGGCGAAAATAGAAATGTCGGATTGTATTGATAGAAGCACAGAAGTCGTTTAGCGAACAAGGCACAAAAGTATTCTAAAATATTATATCTTTAGCCGTCAACCAATATTCAACCAATGGAACCAAGCCATTTAGATTACAGCCTTATTCTTGTATTCTTTTCAGTTGTTTTAGGAATCGGAGCTTGTATCCCAATAAATCCGGGAAAAACAGTTCAGAGTTTTTCCTATAAGGCAGCACTTTGCCCTGTGGCTTATAGGTCTTTCGATAGTGGTGAGTATTTTTGAACATAGCAGTGCTTGAACAATTGAGTAGAAATAAATATTAAAATATGAATTCAGATGTAATTGTAGGTGTTGATATTGGAGGTACATCCATTGGTGCCGGTTGTATTGTTAACAAAAAAATAGAGAAGACACATTCGTTGCCTACAGGTGCCCACAGGTCGTCCGAGGAAATACTCGAAACACTATATGAGGTAATTGAAAAGGTAATGGTACCTGAAACGCAGGCCATTGGCGTTGGTGTCCCTGGACTGATAAACGCAGACAAAGGAGAGATTCTTAAAATCGCCAACATCCCCGCATGGAATGGGCTACGACTTATCGAAAAACTATCCGCCCGATTTAATGTACCGGTGTATATGGAGAACGACGCCAATTGTTTTGCTTTGGGCGAAAAACATTTTGGCAAGGGGCAAAAATACAAGAACATGGTAGCTATTGCCATAGGAACTGGTGCTGGCGGTGGTATTATAATCAACAACAAACTACATTCGGGCCTATTTGGAGGAGCCGGGGAAGTGGGCCATATGCCTTACAAAGGGGGTATTTTTGAAACCTATGTAGGCAGCGGATTCTTTACCAAAATACATAACACTACAGGTAAAGCACTATACGACAAAGCAATGGAAGGAGATAAGAATGCCATGGATCTTTTTCACGAATTTGGACGTCATACCGGCAAACTAATTAAAACCATTTTATATATTCTCGCTCCCGATGCCATTATAATTGGAGGTTCTATCAGCAAATCATTTCCTCTGTTTAAAGCTGGCATCCACGAAGAATTGGCTGATTTTCCCTTTGATGTCATGTTAGATGTCATCGCTATTGAGCAATCAGAGCTTGAGGACATTGCAATCTTGGGTGCTGCCGGATTGTATTACAATGCATAATTAATTCTAAACAATAAAATTCCTTATATGACTAATTCGAAAAGATCAAATTACATTATCCCATTAGCAATTATCAGTATTCTATTTTTTGTCATTGGTTTTGGTGTAGGGATCAGTGGTTTCTTAACCCCATTTCTTCAGGATGCATTCGACCTTTCAGCATCACAGTCGTACCTAGTGACCGCGGCCATATTTTCTGCCTTTGTAGTATTCGGGGCACCTGCCGGATGGATTATTAAAAAAGTTGGCTACAAATACGGAA
>CAZHJO010000055.1:0-10898 GCA_964532755.1 uncultured Maribacter sp.
ATACTGTAGTTATATTGTCAATCTTTACGGGAAATTATGGCAAAACCCAATTGTAAAGTTGAATTTCACTTAAATATGTTATGTCCTTTTTAACAACTTATATGACTAATTATCACTAACTTAGATAAACCCAAAACAGTAATAGAATTTTAAAAACTTTCATCATGATAAACAAACTCCTTAAATTATCCAATTCGTGGTTTTCAGCTATATTACTTATTATGCTTATTATGGGTGTTGCAGGAATACCTGAAGCATCGGGATTCTTCCAAGAACCGCTGGAACAAAATCAAAATTTCAAGCAATACAAGGGAAAAGTAATGGATTCAGATTCCAAAAAACCATTGGTTTTTGCAACTCTTTCCATAGAGGATACGAACATCAGTACCATTTCGAATACCGAAGGTGAGTTTGTTCTCAAAGTACCGAACACCATTGACGAGGGCAATGTGCTTATTTCGTATTTAGGCTACAAGACCAAACTACTCCCATTATCACAATTCAATTCAAACAACAATAAAATCTTTATGGACATATCTGTTGTGGAATTAAGTGAAGTTAGCCTGAGTATTCCCAAGAATGCAGAAAGTCTTGTACGCGAAACCTTGAAAAAACGTGGTGAGAATTATTTTGATGACCACACGCTAATGACCGCATTCTATCGGGAGACCATTAAAAAAAGAAAAAAGAACGTATCCCTTTCCGAGGCTGTTGTGAATATATACAAAACTCCATATACATCGTCACGAAGAGATGCAGTACAACTCTATAAGGCACGGAAAAGCACGGATTATAGCAAATTGGACACGATTGCCCTTAAATTGCAAGGTGGGCCATTTAATGCCCTTTTTGTGGATCTAATGAAATACCCGGAATATATATTCCAAGAGAATTCATTGGAAAAATATAATTTTAGTTATGACCGTTCTACGCGCGTAAAAGACAGACATATTTATGTGGTTAATTTTGTTCAAAAACCAACTGTATACGACCAACTCTATCAAGGTAAATTATATATTGATGCAGAAAAGAAGATATTGACAAGTGCGATTTACTCATTGAACATCACCAATAAACATGAGGCTTCCAAATTATTCGTAAGACGTAAACCCAGGAATGCCAAAGTCTGGCCCAACGAAGTAGCTTATAGGGTCGATTATAGGGAAAAAGATGGCAAGTGGTATTATGGTTATAGTAATGTTCTGTTGGAATTTAAAATTGATTGGGATAAAAAATTGTTCAATTCAGTTTATAGTATGACCTGTGAAATGGCGGTAACTGATTGGGAAAAAAACATTTCCAACGAAATGCCTAAATCCAAGGAGCGTCTAAAAACCTCTATCATCTTAGGTGATGAGGCCATTGGTTTTGCCGATCCTGATTTTTGGGGTGAATACAATATCATTGAACCCGAAAAATCAATAGAATCAGCTATTAGAAAGATACGTCGCCAACTAAAGAAAGGGAAATTGGGTGACGGTACTTCTGCTCCATAAAAATTGAATCCAAATAAAAAAACCGCTAATTCTATTAGCGGTTTTTTCTATTAGGGGAACTTATTAATTTGGCATTACAACGGTATCAATAGCATGTATGACACCATTAGATGCTGCTACGTCGGCCATAACCACAGATGACATGTTGCCCTTTGCATCGGTAAGCATGACTTTACCGTTACTAACGGAAATAGTTATTTCTGCGCCGTGTACGGTTTTTACAATAAATTTACCTCCATTCTTTGTTACTGCATCAATTACCGCAGCTGCTTCAAACTTTCCTGATACAACGTGATAAGTTAGTATTCCGGTTAGTGCATCCTTGTTTCCTGGTTCTAGTAGACTCGCTACCGTACCCTCCGGTAGTTTTGCGAAGGCATCATTTGTTGGTGCGAACACGGTGAAGGGTCCTTCACTCATTAAAGTATCTACCAAGTCGGCCGCCTTCACTGCAGCTACCAAGGTTGTGAAGTTTTCGTTACCAGCAGCAACGTCGACTATGGTATTGGATAGTACAATACCCTTTGTCATTATCGGTAAGCCCTTATCCGATTCTTGATGATTGTTCATAGCAACCTCATTTTGAGCATAAGAGGAGGCCATAAAACCTACGATGGCCAAAGCTGTTAAAGTTTTAATCATTTTCATAACTGTTATTTTTTAGATTCAAGTCAAATGTATATTTATAATCAACAGCTAAATCATAATTTTTGTTTAATTTTTTTTTATATTTGTTAAACATTATTAAAAATGGATAAGAAGAATTCCTTTTATATCCGAAGTGGAAAAAAGACAAACCCCTTATAAGTAAATCTGATTTCCGCAGACCTAATACAGTATTAATGGATTTCGAAATAAATGGGAAAGGGAAAAGTAATATGCCTTAATTGGCCACCTCACTAATAAATTTCAACCTATAAAGTCTAAGATCCTCTTCTTCATATTCTCCATCAAATTCCTCCATGGCCTCTTCTAGGTCATCACTTTCAGCTTCTAGAAAGTAGTCGTGCATTTCTTCTTGCTGGTCTTCGTCTAATACCTCATCTATATAATATCCAATATTAAGCTTGGTACCGCTATAGACTATTTGCTCCATTGCTTTGATCAGCTCGGGGATTTCAAGACCCTTGGCAGAAGCGATATCCTCTAAGCCCAATTTTCTATCAACATTTTGAATGATGTAAAGTTTTAATCCTGAATTGGCCCCAGTACTCTTGACTACCAGATCATCTGGACGTATTATATCGTTTTCCTCAACATAAGCAGCAATCTCTGCAACAAAGGGCTTCCCGTATTTTTTTGCTTTCCCCTCTCCTACTCCGTAAATATTCAACATTTCTTCCATGGAAATAGGATATTTCAAGGCCATATCATCCAAAGATGGGTCTTGGAAAACAACAAAGGGTGGTACCCCTAATTTATGGGCCTCGGATTTGCGTAGCGATTTCAATATCTTTAAAAGATTCTCATCAGAAACTCCCCCCTTGGAAGCACTTAGAATCGCTTCATCCCTTTCTTTACTATATTCATGGTCTTTGGTCATCATGAATGAAGTTGGATTGGCAAGAAATTCGTTTCCTCTCACGGTAAGGTGAAGAATGCCGTATAATTCTATTTCTTTTTTCAAAAGACCAGCCACCAAAACCTGTCTTATCAAAGCCATCCAGTAGTTTTCATTTTGATCGGAACCAATTCCAAAAACCGATTTTTCGTTGGCCTTATGTGAAGAAACAAGTGCATTTATTTGACCTGTTAGCGTTTTGACGATTTCCTTTGATTTGAATTTTTCACTGGTCTCCTGAACCGCCCTTAAAAGCTTCACTACATCATCCTTGGCTTCTTGTTTCTCTTTTGGGTTCCTTGCATTATCGTCCATATCCGCACCATCCCCGTTGACCTCATCAAAATCTTCCCCAAAATAGTGTAGCATAAACTTTCTTCGAGACATAGAAGTTTCTGCATACGCAACAACCTCTTGCAGCAATGAATTACCAATTTCCTGTTCTGCCACAGGTTTACCCGACATGAATTTCTCAAGTTTCTCAATATCCTTATACGAATAAAATGCCAAGCAATGTCCCTCGCCTCCATCTCGGCCCGCACGTCCAGTCTCTTGGTAATAACTCTCGATGCTTTTAGGAATATCATGGTGTATGACGAAACGAACATCAGGTTTATCTATACCCATACCAAATGCAATGGTTGCAACCACAACATCTACATCCTCCATCAAGAACATGTCTTGATATTTGGAACGTGTTTTGGCATCAAAACCTGCATGGTAAGGGACCGCACTAACTCCATTTACCTGTAGTACTTGAGCTAGTTCTTCAACCCTTTTTCTACTCAAGCAGTATACAATCCCTGATTTATTTGAATTCTGTTTTACAAAACGAATGATGTCAGCGTCTACATTGGCTGTTTTGGGTCGTACTTCATAAAACAAATTCGCCCTGTTGAATGAAGCCTTGAAGATTTTTGCATCGGAAATACCCAAATTCTTAATGATATCTTCCTGTACTTTGGGAGTTGCCGTCGCTGTTAAACCAATTATTGGAATATTGTCACCCAAGCGACTGACTATTGTTCTCAAGTTTCTATATTCTGGTCTAAAGTCATGCCCCCACTCAGAAATACAATGTGCCTCATCAACGGCAACAAATGAAATCCGTTCTGACCTCAAGAATTCAATATATTCCTCTTTTGTCAAGGATTCCGGGGCCACATACAACAATTTGGTTACCCCATTGGTTATATCCTCTTTTACCTGTTTTACTTCAGTCTTGTTCAATGAAGAATTTAAAACATGGGCAATTCCATGTTCGGAAGAGATACCACGTATCGCATCAACCTGGTTTTTCATCAGCGCAATTAAAGGGGATACGATTATCGCTGTTCCTGATTGCATTAAGGCCGGTAGCTGGTAACAAAGGGATTTACCGCCCCCTGTAGGCATGATTACAAAAGTATTATTCCCTTTAACTATATTCTTGACAACATCTTCCTGAAGACCCTTGAATTGGGAAAAACCAAAATATTTTTTTAAGGAGGCGCGCAAGTCCATGTCGTTGAGCCCCATTCCGCGTTTCACCATTTATTTTTTAATTCAGTGAACATAAGTCACCTCATATTATTTATATAAGTTATAAGTTAAGGCGTTTTAATTTATCATACAAATTGTACCCAAATATCCTTAAAAACTAATACTATTCTATAAAATTAAGATTATGTAGTTTTGTAATCTAAATATAATACAATCTTTTAGGATTACAATTCATAACATCAGCATTACCTTGAGCAATACCGCAACGATACTTCAACTAGCAAAAAATACCATTGAGACTGAAAGTAGGGCCATTGGTAATTTGGGCAGCTTACTCAATGTTGATTTCGCCAAAGCGGTCGAGTGTATTCTGGATTCAAAAGGTAGGGTCGTAATTACTGGAATAGGCAAGAGTGCAATTATAGCCACTAAAATAGTCGCTACTTTGAATTCAACGGGTACGCCTGCCATTTTTATGCACGCCGGTGATGCCATTCATGGGGATTTGGGTACCATTCAAGAAGATGACGTGGTCATATGCATCTCTAAAAGCGGTAGTACCCCAGAAATTAAAATGCTTGTCCCTCTAATTAAGAGAGGAAAAAATACGTTGATAGGTATGACCGGGAATATCGAATCTTTTTTGGCCCAACAGGCGAATTTTGTCTTGAATACTTTTGTAGAAAAAGAAGCTTGCCCAAATAATTTGGCGCCGACAACGAGTACAAGTGCGCAATTGGTTATGGGTGATGCTTTGGCAATTTGTTTATTGGAACTAAAAGGATTTAGCAGCAAGGATTTTGCCAAATATCACCCTGGTGGTACTCTTGGGAAACGTCTTTACTTAACGGTGGATGATATTGTACAGACCAATTTAAAACCTCAGGTAGATTCAGATACCGATGTTCGAAAAGTCATTGTGGAAATTTCTGAAAAAATGCTAGGTGTTTCCGCGGTAATGGAGAACAACAAAATGGTTGGTGTGGTGACTGATGGTGATATTCGTAGAATGTTGAACAAGTACGAAAATATCAATGGACTGACCGCCAAGGATATTATGACATCGAACCCTAAGACCATAGATGTCGACAAACTTGCCATAGTTGCTTTGGAACTAATGCAGGACAATGGAATTTCGCAACTCCTAGCGGTTCAAAATGGCGCGTATAAAGGAGTTGTACATTTACATAATCTAATAACCGAAGGCATACTATAATGGCTAAAGATGAGACCAAAAGTCCTAACGAAATGTCTTTTTTGGACCATCTTGAAGAATTAAGATGGCACCTCATACGTTCAACCATTGCAGTTGTAATAATTGGAATAGTAGCGTTTACGATGAGTGGGTTTATTTTTGATCACATAATCTTTGCGCCTTCCAGAATGGATTTTCCCACCTATCGTTTCTTTTGCAAAGCGGCAACCCTTATTGGCATTGAGTCCGATTTCTGTGCTGACGAGCTACCATTTACCATACAAAGTCGTACGATGGCCGGGCAGTTTTCTGCTGATATCTGGACCTCGATTTGGGCAGGATTTATAATTAGTTTCCCTTATGTACTTTATGAAGTTTGGAAGTTTATTAGTCCGGGCTTATACGAAAAGGAAAGAAGTAATTCCCGAGGTTTCATTTTTATTGCGTCTTTACTCTTTTTCATGGGTGTTCTCTTTGGGTACTATGTTGTAGCACCATTGTCGATAAACTTTTTAGGTACGTATCAAGTAAGTGAAACGGTATTGAATGAATTTGATATAAGCTCTTATATATCTACGCTTAGAGCCTCGGTAATCGCTTGTGGGATCCTTTTTGAATTGCCTATTATAATTTACTTTCTAACCAAGGTAGGTTTGGTTACCCCGGAGATTATGAGAAAACATCGAAAAATTGCATTGGTACTGGTCCTAATCCTATGTGCCGTTATTACCCCGCCCGATGTTGCAAGTCAGATTATTGTCGCCTTTCCGATTATGATTTTATACCAAGTGAGCATTTTCATATCAAAAAGAGTATTGAAGGCGGAGGCAAAGAAAGCGGCAAAACAGGTATCAAAAGTTAATAAAGGTTAAAAAAAGTGAATAAAAATCCAATGCCCACTTATTAGATTTAGATTTGAGTGATTTTTTTGATATTACATTGACCAAGGGATGAAGCTTAGAGCAGAAAATATAATGAAAGCCTATAGAGGGCGTCAGGTCGTAAAAGGTATTTCATTGGAAGTAAACCAAGGAGAAATTGTGGGGCTGTTGGGACCGAATGGTGCAGGTAAAACCACATGTTTTTACATGATTGTAGGACTCATTAAACCCAATGCGGGGAATATTTTTCTAAACGATACGGAGATTACCAAATTCCCCATGTACAAACGAGCTCAAAACGGAATTGGATATTTGGCACAGGAAGCTTCTGTATTTCGAAAATTAAGCATTGAGAAAAATATATTGAGCGTATTGCAGCTTACTGATTTTAGTAAGAAAGAGCAACATATGAAGATGGAATCGCTCATTGAGGAATTTGGCCTAGGGCATATTCGAAAAAACAGGGGAGATCTACTTTCTGGGGGTGAGCGTCGAAGAACAGAGATTGCCCGTGCTCTTGCCACAGACCCTAAATTTATACTTTTGGATGAACCTTTTGCCGGTGTTGATCCCGTTGCTGTTGAAGACATACAACGAATTGTTGCCCATCTTAAAGATAAGAATATTGGTATTCTCATAACAGACCATAACGTACAGGAGACCTTGGCAATTACGGAGCGTTCTTATTTAATGTTCGAAGGCGGTATCTTAAAATCCGGAATTCCTGAGGACCTTGCCGCTGATGAAATGGTACGTAAGGTTTATTTGGGCCAAAACTTTGAACTGCGTAAAAAGAAGTTGGATTTTTAGGATTTCAATTGGTTTTTCCTCCCATATTACCCACTAAGGAACTCAAGATATAAAAAGCTATTATAGCAGGTACGGCCAAAAATTTCATGGTCATGAGCAATACTAAGCTCACTATGATAAATATGTAACGTTGTGAATTCTCCTTAAAACCCCAATTCTCGAATTTTAAAGCGAATAATTCAATTTTTGAATTCAATAAATAGGCGCTTAATAAGGTAACCCCAATTAAAAACCACTGATTTAGAATAATTCCGTTCAACAAATCATTGCTATGGTACAATAGAATCAAAGGCAAAGATATTATCAACAAAGCATTCGCGGGAGTTGGCAACCCCTTGAAGGAACTGATTTGGTTTTCATCTACATTGAAGTTTGCCAGACGATATGCAGAGGCCAATGTGATCAAAAAACCCAGAAAGGGCAATGGTGCTAACTTTAGTCCTACCCAAAAAGTCTCGTCTGCAGCTTGGGAGGATAAGTCAACATTCCAGCCACCACTCATTGACATCCCCAATAACTGAAACATCACAAGGCCAGGGACGAGTCCGCTGGTGATCATATCGGCCAAGGAATCCAAATGAAGGCCCAAATCACTTTTAATATTCAGGATACGAGCCGCCAATCCGTCAAAAAAATCAAAAATTATCCCTAGAAAAACAAAAAAAGCGGCCAACTCTAACTGGTTCAATACCGCAAATACAACGGCAACACTTCCACAGAATAAATTCATCAAGGTGATAAAATTGGGTATATGGCGCTTCATAGATTGGTCGTTTATGTAAAAATAACACAAATTTAAAGTACTTTAAGTGTGCTAAAATTAAAAGTGATTAAAGTTCTCAACTTGAACTATATTTTGAAGGTATTAAATGCTTTATTCCTATGACAACTGCCTAAGAAGAATAATGTAGGGCGTATTACCCCTATCATAAAATGAAACTTTTCTTAGACTTCCTTTAAGAACAATTAACAATAAATCCTTAACTCAACAATTTATTCTGATATTTGCCCCTGAACACTTTCCAAAACTTAGTATGCTGATAAAAAAGCTTTTGGTCTTTCTTTTTCTATTGCTTTCAATTGCTGGTTTCTCCCAAATTCCGGAGTTATCACCTTTGTCTAAAATCAGTGTATTGACCTGCGGTTCTGGAGATCAGTTATATTCAACATTCGGGCATAGCGCTTTCAGGGTAAAAGATCAGGCTGTTGGTATAGATGTGGTCTATAACTATGGGACTTTCGACTTTAATTCAGATAACTTTTACGTTAAATTTGCCAAAGGCAAGTTAGACTATAAACTTGCCCGTCAGCGTTACACCAATTTTATCCGTGAATATAAATATGACAAACGCTGGGTAAATGAACAAGTATTGCAACTGTCCCAAGGGGAAAGAAATGAATTGTTCCAATTTTTAGAGCATAATTACCTCCCGGAAAACAGAGCCTATCTATACGACTTTTTCTATAACAATTGTTCAACGAAAATTTGGGATGTTCTGGCAGCAGTCTTTGGTACTAAATTAATATTGAATGAAGATTACCTTGAAGAACAATTTTCCCATCGCGAACTCATCCATCAGAATATGCCAACCAATTCCTGGTCTGCTTTTGGCATTGATTTGGCCCTAGGTGCTGTCATTGATGATCTGGCCACACCAAAAGAACATATGTTCTTGCCACTATACGTAATGAAGCAAATGAATACCGCTAAATTAGGCTCCATTTTTTTGGCTCCTGATGAGGTTTCACTTTATCAACCTGAACCAAATAACAACAAGAACAATTTTCTATTGACACCTTTATTTTGGTCCTTAGTCTTCATGGTAATGGTTTTTGTAATCACCTATAATGACCATAAGACTGACAAGAGAAGTCGGCGGTTGGATTTTGGTGTATTCCTTATTACCGGAATTGTAGGCCATGTTATCTTTTTTCTCTGGTTTTTGACCGACCATACGGCAACCGCGAGCAACTTTAATATACTATGGGCCTTCCCTTTTAATCTCTATCTTTCATTCTTGGTTCTACGCAATCGAATCTTTGCCAATTGGACCATTGTGTGTTTATTGTTCTTGATATTTATGCTTATCGTGACCGTTGCGCTTTGGATCCTAGGCGTCCAGGTATTCTCACCTGTTATTGCTCCAATTCTCTTGGCACTTGGGGCTAGATTTACTTATCTATATCAATGGAACAGGATAAATTACCCCGGCAGCTAAATGAACCTTCTATCAGTAGAAAATATAGCCAAATCATACGGTGAGCTTGTCCTTTTTAAAAATATTTCATTTGGGGTCAACAAGGACCAAAAAATTTCATTGATTGCCAAAAACGGTGATGGAAAAACATCAATCTTGAATATTCTATCGGGCAAGGACGTTCCAGATTCGGGTCTAGTGAATTGTAGAAAAGGTATGCGAGTATCATTTTTAGAGCAAGAACCGGACTTGAATCCAGATTTAACTGTTGAACAGACTATTTTTGCTTCAGATAACGAGGTGCTCAAGGTCATTTTAGCCTATGAAAAAGCCCTGGAAAACCCAACGGACGAAGAAACATACCAAAATACCTTTGAGGCTATGGACCGTTTTGATGCCTGGGACTTTGAAACCCAATACAAACAGATACTTTCCAAACTAAAACTAGAGGATCTTCATGCGAAGGTTGGCTTGCTTTCTGGAGGGCAAAAAAAACGTCTGGCCTTGGCTAACGCATTGATCAATAGACCTGATTTATTAATATTGGATGAGCCTACCAACCATTTGGATTTAGAAATGATCGAATGGTTAGAGCACTATTTTGCAAAGGAGAATTTGACTTTGTTCATGGTAACCCACGACCGCTATTTCTTGGAGCGTGTTTGCAATGAAATCATTGAATTGGATAACGGCAAACTATATCCTTACAAAGGCAATTATTCGTACTATTTAGAAAAGAAAGAAGCCAGGACGCAACAGGAGGCCGTTGAACAGCACAAATCGAAATTACTATTTAAGAAAGAATTAACTTGGATGCGACGACAACCTAAAGCAAGGACAACGAAATCCAAATCAAGAATTGACGATTTTAAGGTAATTAAAGAAAAAGCACATCAACGTCGCATAGCTCATGAGGTGCAACTGGAGATCAATATGGAGCGTATAGGGAGTAAAATCCTGGAGCTTCATAAAATATCGAAATCCTTTCCAGACAAACCGCTTCTAAAACAGTTTGAATACACCTTCACCAAAGGCGAGCGTGTTGGAATAATTGGTAAAAACGGCACGGGGAAGTCTACCTTCCTGAATATCCTTGCTGGCTTGGAAAAACCCGATGCAGGTAAGGTTGTTGTCGGCGACACCATAAAGTTTGGCTACTATACGCAAAAAGGAATAACTATTAAACAAGGACAGAAAGTCATCGATGTTATTCGAGAGTTTGGAGATTATATTCCCTTGAAAAAAGGCAGACAGATATCTGCACAACAATTGCTG
>CAZHJO010000056.1:0-10725 GCA_964532755.1 uncultured Maribacter sp.
TCTCCCATTTTTCAGCGGTATAGATTGGTTTTTCAATTTCCTTTTCACATGAGATGAATACAATGGAAAAAACGAAAAGCATAATGGTTCTGGACATGGTAAATGGCGGTTTAATGATCTATCAAAGATAGCATAAAAGCGCATTAAAGTGAACGATTAAAACCATGAAAAAAGCCCTGACGGTATCGTCAGGGCTTAAAATATCATGTGATTGGCATATTTACATTGCCCCCCACTCTTTTAAGGAGTCTTTGTTCATTTTCACATAATCGGCATTACCGGCTTCCTCGGCGGCCGCCAATGACTTCTTAGCTGTTGCTATAGCGGCCTCTTTATCACCTGCTTTCGCCTGGATCAAGGACTGCTGTCTCAATTGCCAGAAAGCTGGCTTCTCGTTCATAGACATAGCTTTGTCCATCCATTCCTTTGCTTTGTTGATATCCTTTCCTGCAGAGGCATAATATACAGCCGCAGCATAGTAATCACCCGCTCCAGGTCCGCTAAGCACTCGATCTATATTCTTGGTTACTGCAGCATCTGTCGGTACTTCGAATTTAACCCCTATATAGGTTTTTTCCCATAGCATGCCCAAAGTCGCCCCATCATTACTTAAATCATCAACGGTCATAGTAAAAGTTTGAACCTCCATCGGCATATTATATACCTCAACAGTTGTCTTCGCAGCGACTTTACTATCATCCCACTCCCTTGGGGTTCCGCCGCCGTCAGCTTCGGTATAGAAGTATACCTCCCACGATTGAACATTTGGTTTTGTGAAAATGGCATAAGAACCCGCCTCAAGTTCTTGGCCATCAATGGTAACATTCTCACTGAAGGTAACCTTTGTCCTTGCATTAGCGCCTGTTCTCCATACTTTATCAAAAGGTACCAAGTCACCAAAAATGGTTCTTCCACGCATTGAAGGTCTTGAATACTCTACGATAACATCAGTTAAGCCCACAGTTTGCTTCAATTTGGAAGCCGGACTGGGTGCTGGGGCATTTATTTGTGATTCCATAGAAAAGGAAACCAAAGCCACACATACTAATAATAGAATTTTTTTCATTTTTCTTGTTGATTTATAGTTTTCACAAAGCTAGAGATAAACCCTTATTGCTTTTGTTAAGATATTCTTAAATATAGAATAACAGAAACATCAAAAGTGAATAAAAGGTTTGGAAACTATGGTATCATCAAGATAGAAGGTGAGATAATAAACAGCAGAATTAAAAGTACTTAAATCAATACTACTATCAATATTGGACCCTAAATTAAATAGAACCATTTTTCCGGAAGTATCGAATACCGCTTGAGCTAAAATACTTTTCTCTGTAGAGAGCTCATATTCAAGGATATTAGAACCATATCTTCGATGGAGCAATAGACTATCCCTCTTAATTTCGGAATTTGGCTTAATTTCTTCATTGGAAATTACTTCATTTTCCATTTGAAGGCTGTACAAAATAGGATTCAAGTTTATTGCAGGGATATCCCTTTGAAATTGTTCAGAAGAAAAAAAATATCTGTGCTCCGAAACATGGGCTATACCCTCAGTTTGTGCAAATCCAATATCGAAGAGTAGGTTTTCCACAGTACCACCAAAAATAGAATTCGTCCTAACCCCGGTAATTCTATTGACAAACGGCTTCAATAAGTTCGAATGTCCAAGAATTGATAATTCATTGGTTAATGGATTGAATGTTGCGCCAGTTACTAGTCCGTTTACATTATAGGTATCTAATCTTTTTGCTAAATGCACTCCCGGCGCTTTGGGAATGGAGTATGCAACAGTGCCGCCGTCTAACCATTGCTTTGTGAGTATTATCAATTGATCCTTGAATACAAATAATGCTTCTGCATCCCAATTACTCTTCCCGTTGTCATTGAAACTTATCTGGTCCTCATAACTGAAATCAATTCTTTCAGCCATAACAGATTCCGATTGGTTATAATCCTGCTTAGAGATTCGATAAATCACTAGATCAGTTCTTGTACCCCTATAATTCCCAATATCTCCAATATAAATATAGGTGTCATCCTGTGTGATATCTTCCCAATCAATATTTATCGCATTGGAAATAGTTACAGTTCTATTAACCTGCCTAGAAACCGTATCTATTTCAAAAAGTTCAGGGGAATTCCCTGAATCATTATGTGAAATAAGTTTGCCATGGTAAAAAATCAGTCCTGAATTCTCTTTTAATTCAGGCGGCATATGCCCTATTTCCTCGACTTTTACCTGGGCAACTACCAAGTAAGGCAGCAGTACAAAAACCATATATAAGAACCATATTTTCATAGGCAACTAGAGATGGTAATGTACGTAACTTACATTAATTATCGCGTAGAATAATCATTGAATCCATAATTTGTATTATCATATCGTCAAATGGTTATGTTTCCAATGCGAATGGTGAAAAATTTAATTTAATTTTATCTTTTTGTTTAACTTTATTGTATATTTGTTAAACATTTAATTCAATTATGAAACTCTATCGGTTGCATTCAAAACAGGCATTACCTATTTCGAGGGAAAAAGCTTGGACGTTTTTATCCAATCCCAACAATTTGGCGACCATAACTCCAGATCATATGGGCTTTACGATTTTGGCAGGTGCCGATAGGCCCATGTTTCCCGGTCAAATCATACAGTATGCAGTATCGCCCTTTCCGGGCTATACAACCAGATGGGTTACGGAAATCACCTATATGAAGCAAGGCGAATATTTTGTGGATGAACAGCGTTTTGGCCCTTATTCCCTTTGGCATCATAAACACTTTATCAATTCCATTTCTGAAGGTATTGAAATGGAGGATATTATTGACCTTAAACTGCCTTTTGGTATATTTGGGCAAATGGGATATCCATTAATAAAAAAACAATTAGAGCAAATATTCGAGTACCGCTCTCAAAAACTGAATGAATTATTTGGGAAAATTGAAGGGATACCAACCTCATTAGTCTTAAAAGCGGTTTAAAGTGAGACGACAAGTATCAATATTTTGGTTTAGACGTGATTTACGATTAGAAGATAATATTGGCTTATACCAAGCGCTAATGTGTAACTCCCATGTGTTGCCTATTTTCATTTTTGATAAGGAAATACTTGACCGCTTATCTGCAAATGACGCCCGTGTTACTTTCATACACAAAACAATTCAGAATCTCAATGACCAATTAATTAAAAATTACAACAGCTCAATAGCGATGTACTTTGACAACCCTGTTGAAGTTTTTAATTCATTAACCATCAACTATTCCATAGAGGCGGTATATGCCAATCATGATTATGAACCCTATGCCCATGAACGTGACTCGGCCATAAAAAAACTCTTGGATGTCAAAAACATACCTTTTTACACGTTCAAGGATCATGTGATTTTTGAAAAAGATGAAATTGTAAAATCTGACGGCAATCCCTATGTAGTATTTACCCCTTATAAGAATAAATGGAAGGAAGTTTTCAATGCCTCTTCACATCTGATGAGTACTGAAAACATTCCTACTACAAATAACTTCATTCCCAATACCCAGCTGCCTGACCTAGAATTATCGGATATGGGTTTTAAAACCTCTACAATAGATATTCCAGACTATGCCATCTCCAATACCTTTATTGAAAATTATGAGACAACAAGAAATTATCCGGCAATAAGCAATGGTACTTCCCGAATAGGCCCACACCTGAGGTTTGGCACAGTGTCTATCCGAAAAATTATGAAGCAGGCCATAGCCGCCAATAATGAGGTATTTTGGAATGAGTTGATTTGGCGTGAATTTTTCATGCAAATCCTATGGCATTTCCCAAAGACCGTCAACCGAGCATTTAAATCAAAATATGATCGCATACAATGGCGAAACAAGAAAGCGGAATTTGAAAAATGGACGAACGGACAAACGGGATATCCCTTAGTCGATGCAGGCATGCGAGAGCTTAAACAAACCGGTTATATGCACAATCGGGTGCGTATGCTGACCGCAAGTTTTCTTTGTAAGCATCTGTTGATTGACTGGCGTTGGGGGGAGGCGTATTTTGCAGAAAGATTATTGGATTACGAATTAAGTTCAAATGTTGGTAATTGGCAATGGGCTGCTGGTAGCGGCGTTGATGCGGCCCCTTATTTTAGAATTTTTAATCCTACAACCCAAATAGAGAAATTCGATAAACAAAAAGAGTATATCAATAGATGGGTTCCTGAATTCCAGGAATTGACCTATGCAGAGAAAATTGTTGATCACAAGTATGCACGCGAACGTTGCTTGAAAGTTTATAAAGAAGGACTTGAATAATGCTTTTTTAGTATATTTAAGGCTTAGCAATTATGATAATGCCAGAGAATAAGACGAGACCTAACGATGCATCGGTAATCTCCTTTTTAGATAAGGTCGAAGACGAAATCCAAAAACAAGATAGCTATACTCTTATCGACATTATGAAAGAAATATCGGGAGAGGAACCTGTAATGTGGGGTCCAAGCATCATCGGTTTTGGGAGCTATCACTATAAATACGATTCGGGCCGCGAAGGCGATATGCTACTAACGGGTTTTTCACCACGAAAGCGCAACTTGGCGGTCTACATCATGGCTGGCTTTACCAAATATGAAGAATTAATGAAAGAACTAGGCAAGTATACAACGGGTAAGTCCTGTCTATATATAAAACGGCTTTCAGACATCAATTTAGATGTATTGACCAAATTGATCAACGCTTCTTACAATCATCACAATCATAAATATAATAGCTAATTGAGAATTACCATGAAGAAAATAGTATTAGGGCTTCTCCTGCTGATAGCCTTCTCCGTTTCAGCACAAAAAATGAACAGTAACAAAAAGGATCTGGTTGCTTCTGTCGAAAAGCACAAATCAGAACTAATAAAAATCAGTGATTCCATTTGGGCCCTGGCAGAAACTGCTTTCGAAGAACATAAGTCGGCCAAAATTTTGGCAGATTATGCTGAAAAAAATGGAATGGTGGTCGAACGGGGTGTCGCTGGGATTCCCACAGCATTTACGGCGACTTATGGTTCAGGAAAACCCGTAATAAGCATTTTGGGTGAGTTTGATGCCCTTCCTGGCATTTCACAAAAAGCACAGCCCACAAAAGAACCACTCAATGAGGGAGCAGCAGGTCATGGTTGTGGTCATAACCTATTCGGAGCTGCAAGTTTAGGAGCTGCAATCGCTACAAAAGAATTGATAGAACAGGGAAAACTAAAGGGAACTATAAAATTTATGGGGACACCTTCCGAAGAAAAGTTCTTTGGTAAAATTTGGATGGTCCGTGAAGGTCTTTGGGACGATGTTGATGTAAACCTCAGCTGGCACCCATCTGCAAAGACAGAGGCCGACGTTCAAAGCACACTGGCTCTTGTGGATTTCAAAGTAGAGTTCTTTGGACAAGCGGCGCATGCTTCTGGTGATCCGTGGAACGGACGAAGCGCCTCAGACGCCTTAGAGCTCTACACTACGGGAATCAATTATTATCGAGAACATATAAAACCTACAGTGCGTATTCATTATCATATTCAGGATGGTGGACAGGTTGTAAATGTGGTACCAGACTATTCAAAGTTATGGGTACGTGTTCGTGATACTAAACGCAGTGGAATGATGCCCGTTTATGAACAAGTCAAAAAAATGGCTGAAGGAGCTGCTATAATGGCCAATGTAGATTATAAAATATCGCTGATTTCCGGAATTTATGAAGTTTTGGTGAACCGTTCGGGTGGTGAAGTAATGCAAAATAATTTAGAACTATTGGGGCCATTGGCGTATACAGCCGAAGAAACCGCTTTTGGCAAAAAAATACAGGAAGCCACAGGCAAACCACAAATCGGTATGGACAGCGCCATAAAGCCTTTGGAAGAAACCAAAGAAAATCCTGGAGGTGGCTCTACCGATGTTGGAGATGTTAGCTGGAATGTGCCAAATATAAATCTTGGGGTTACTGTTGCCCCTAAAGACACCCCTTGGCATTCATGGGCCGTAGTAGCCTGCGGCGGCATGAGTATTGGACATAAAGGAATGGTACATGCCGCAAAAGCATTGGGAATGACGGCAGTTGATCTGTTCGAAAACCCAAAGTTGGTCGAAAAAATAAAAGCAGAGTATAAAGAACGAAAGGGGAGCGAAAAATATGTACCAATCATCCCTGAAGGTCCGCCACCGATTGTTGGAAATTAATATCTAAAATAGAACTACATGGAAAAGGAAATAGTAAAGGAGTATGCAAAAGGGGATTTTACCATTTTATGGAAACCCAAGAAATGCATTCATGCCGCGACTTGTGTGAAAACACTGCCGAATGTTTATGATCCAGAAGGTAAACCATGGATAAAACCAGAGAATGCCGGTATTGAAGAACTGAAGGCGCAAATCAATGAATGCCCTTCAGGTGCATTGAGCTATACCATTAAAGGTGAAATTGAATCCAATGAAAATATAATGAATATGACAAAAATCGATATAAAGCCAAACGGACCAATATTGGTTCATGGAAGTTGTTTGGTCACGGACCAAAATGGAGTAGAACAGAAAAAGCAAAACACCACGGCCTTCTGTCGTTGCGGGGCATCAAACAACAAACCCTTTTGCGATGGGGAGCACAAAAGAATTGGCTGGAAGGATAGTTAATTGAAAATGGGCAAATCTAATCTTAGATCAACCTATTTTCTTCCTTTATTCACTCTTCTGGTAGTCATCAACCTAATAGGAGGGCATTTTGAGTATAACACATTGCGGGATTTTTCAAAGCCCCTGATTGTGTTGTCGCTTTTGGTCTATTTCGGAATTAATGGCCGAGGATTGAAAAGATCAACTTATCTTCTTATGCTCGCTGCCTTGTTTTTTTCCTGGATGGGGGATATTTTACTCAAATACGAAGCTGTATCGAGTTCATTTTTTGTCTATGGCCTAATTGCTTTTTTAACGGCCCACCTATTATATTGCATTACATTCTTTAAGAGTTGGAACAATAAAGCCTCAACCTCATTTTGGGTGGTATTGCTGCTTTTAATTAGCTATGGTTTGGTATTGTTCTTCCAACTAAAGGATGAACTTGGACAACTAATGGCTCCCGTGATTATCTATGTAGCAGCTATTCTTCTCATGGCCATCACCGCTTTTAGAAGAATGGAAATGGTGAACATGAACAGTTTTAAATTGGTATTCATTGGTGCACTTCTCTTTATTGCATCCGATAGTATTTTGGCGATAAATAAATTTTTGAATGCTGTTCCCTACTCACACATACTTGTCATGGGTACTTATGCATCAGCCCAATATTTAATTACAAAGGGCATTTTGATTCAGGACATTACACCACAAGAGTAAACCTGAAGATTAGGTCTACATTACGAAATATCGACTATAATAATATCAATTATCTTTTCAAACTTATAGAAATCTACCTAAAACAAAATCCGTTTATAATAGTTTTCTGTAAGATTCTTCTTTAAATTTGCATCTTTATTTAACTCAAACTTTGTAAATCAATCTTAACCTTCTATTGCCCTCCTATGAAAAAATTTTTATTGTTCTTATCCCTTGCCGCATGCATTAATAGTTATTCCCAAACAAGATTTGAAAACGGTTATTTCTTAAAAAATGACGGCACAAAGGTAGTTTGCCTTATTAAAAATATTGATTGGAAAAACAATCCTGACCAATTCGAATATAAATTGACCGAAAGTTCAGATGTATACAAAGAAACCATTGCCCGTGTAAAAAAGTTTGCTATTGCGAACAAACATACTTTTGAACGATTTGCGATAAAAATAGATACTTCTAGCAATATTGCAAGAAGTATGGATTATAGCCGAGAACCAAAATTCAAGAATGCAACGGTTTTTCTAAAAGTGCTCACTGATGGTGATGCCATGTTATATTCCTATAATAAATCACTACTGAAAAGATATTTTTATTCTTTGGACAAAGAGGAAGCCAAACAATTAATTTTCAAAAAATATTTGATTTACAACGAACGTAATGGCCAAGAAGAAATTGCGATCAACAATCAATATAAAAGGCAATTATTATTGGACATTATATGTGAAAAAATTACTGAAGACCAAATTAAACGACTCAAATATGAAGAAAAGAGCTTGATCAAGTTCTTTAATGAATACAATGATTGCACAAACCCAATTGTAGCCGTTAGCTCGGATAAAAAAGTCCATGATCAGAAAAAGGATTTGTTCAACCTAAGTGTAAGGGGAGGTATAAAATCCGGTTCATTGGTTCGAACAACTTCCTATTCAGAAATTGATTTTGGCAATAACACTAACATACATATTGGTCTTGAAGCTGAATTTATTATGCCCTTTAACAACGGGAAATGGGCTTTATTGCTTGAACCTACCTATACATCATATGAAGCACAGGCCGATGCTCCGCTTGATCCGTTTTTTTCTAGCATTGACGTTAAATATAGTGCCTTGACCTTTCCAATAGGGATCAGGCATAATTTCTATTTAATGGATAAATCCCGTATTTTCATAAACATGGGTTATAAATTTTATATTAGCGATATAAGTTTTGAGGATTACATTAAATTCCTTCCAGGTCCTACCCAAGGAAATGCAGACTTGCGAAACATGGCCATTGTAGGTGCAGGTTTTAGGATAGGTAAGAGTAGTTTGGAAGTAAGATACGGTTCAAACGCCTTGTTCGGAGATTCGATCTCTAAAAAATACAATGAAACTTCCATCATATTTGGGTATACTATTTTATAGGCTATAGGTAGCTTATTAAACCCTCGTAATCTTTGCACCAATACCCCTAAGTCTGGCATCAATAGCTTCGTATCCCCTATCGATCTGTTCAATGTTGTGAATCGTAGAGGTGCCTTTCGCTGATAGTGCAGCAATCAATAATGAGATGCCCGCCCTGATATCCGGGGAAACCATAGTTGTTGCCTTTAAGGTCGATTTGAAATCATGGCCTATGACGGTGGCCCTATGTGGATCACAAAGAATGATTTTGGCACCCATATCTATTAATTTATCCACAAAGAACAAGCGACTCTCAAACATCTTTTGATGAATAAGTACTTCACCTTTGGCTTGAGTAGCCATCACCAGGATAATACTCAATAAATCTGGGGTGAGTCCAGGCCAAGGAGCATCGGCAATGGTCAAAATAGAACCGTCAATATAATTTTGTATTTGATACCCATCTTTATGTTGGGGTATAAAGATGTCATCTCCCTTCTTTTCCAAGGAAATGCCCAGTTTTCGAAATACCGTTGGTATTTGTCCCAAATCTTCCCAACTCACATTCTTAACGGTAAGCTCACTTTTGGTCATGGCCGCAAGTCCTATCCAGCTTCCTATTTCGATCATATCGGGAAGCATGGTATGCTCGGCTCCACCTAACTCATCGACACCCTCTATAATCAACATATTGGAACCTATTCCTGAGATCTTGGCACCCATTTGGTTCAGCATTCTACACAATTGTTGTAAATAGGGTTCACATGCTGCATTATAAATCGTTGTTTTCCCTTTGGCCAAAACTGCAGCCATAACAATATTGGCGGTGCCAGTAACCGAAGCTTCGTCAAGCAACATATAGGTACCTTTTAACTTTTTGGCTTCAACACCATAAAAATGCTCTTCTTTATTATACCGAAATTTTGCACCAAGATTTATGAATCCTTCAAAATGAGTATCCAATCTCCGGCGCCCGATCTTATCTCCTCCAGGTTTGGGGATATAGCCCTTGCCAAAACGGGCCAATAAAGGACCCACAAGCATAATAGAACCCCTTAAGCCTTTACCGTCTTTTTTAAATTGGTCAGACAGTAAGTATTCCAGATTAACATCATCGGCCTTAAAAGTATAGGAACCCTTGCCCTTCTTCTGAATCTTAACCCCTAAATCCTCTAACAAGGTAATTAGTTTATTGACATCAACAATGTCAGGAATATTGTTAATAGTAACTTTTTCTGCTGTCAAAAGAACTGCGCATAGCACTTGCAGTGCTTCATTTTTGGCGCCTTGTGGAGTAATCTCGCCGGACAATTGATGGCCGCCTTCAATTTTAAATGTTCCCATGTAGGATGGAGAATATTAGTATCGCTTTTTGCCGCGATTGTTACTTCTTTGACTTTTCTTTCCCGAACTACTTCGTTGGGACTTTGCTACCCTGTTTTTAAGGAACTGCCCGCTATCTGTAAGGCTTTCTCCATTTTTGGCAAGGTCTATTTGCCCTTCACTGAGTTCTAATAGGTGTGCAAAAATAGCCTTGTCCTCAACGGTGTCTTTGTTCCAATTTAAGTAACATTTCTTCATATGATTGGCAATGGCATACTCCAATCCATCTCTCATATCTCCCTTTTCCCACTTTACGGCGACATCGATCATGCGTTTTATATTATTCCCATAAAAACGATATTTAGGAAAATTTTGAGGATAACCAAGAGGTTCCGGTCTTTGGCGAAGTACCTCTTTCGAAGTTATCGGAAATGGTGAATCTACATCCAACTTAAAATCGGACATGATAAATAATTGATCCCATAATTTATGCTGAAAATCGGGCACATCCCTTAAGTGCGGTTGTAAATTGCCCATAACGCTAATTATGGCCTTAGCAACTTTATTGCGTTCATCAGGATCTTCAATAGATACGGCATGATCCACCATTTTTTGAAAATGACGACCATATTCTGGTATAATCAACTGGGGTCGCTCAGTATTATATTCTAAGTTTTCTACTAAA
>CAZHJO010000057.1:0-10717 GCA_964532755.1 uncultured Maribacter sp.
ATTGGCGCCTGCCATTTCATATGCCGAAAAGGGCTTCCCCTTAACACAGTTGATCGCGTGGTATATGCAAAGTGTTAAAAGTTTCCAGCGCAGAGGTTTTTCCAATATCAAAGAGACCTATATTGATCAAAATAATGGCAAGTTGCCCTTAGAGGGTGAAATCTACAAGAATCCCTATTTGGCGAATACCTATAGAATTATAGCCAGTAAAGGTCGGGATGCCTTTTACAAAGGTGAGATTGCCAAGACCATTGCCGATTTCATGCAAGAAGAAGGAGGATTTCTATCGGTTGGGGATCTGGCCGACCATAAATCAGAATGGGTAGAGCCAGTATCGATAAACTATAGGGGTTACGATGTTTGGGAACTACCCCCTAACGGCCAAGGAATAGCAGCACTTCAAATGTTGCAGATTTTGGAAGGCTATGACTTTTCGAAGATAGAATTCGGTAGTGCAGAACACCTTCATTTGTTCACCGAAGCCAAAAAGTTGGCTTTTGAGGATAGGGCAAAATATTATGCGGATATGGATTTTGCCAAAGTTCCAGTAACCGAATTGTTGGCGGATGATTATGCGGCGGAAAGAAGAAAATTAATTAGCGAGCATGCATCGTCATATGAAGCCGGAACAATCAGTGCAGGAGAGACCATCTATTTGAGTGTTGCCGATAAGGAAGGCAATATGATTTCATTGATACAAAGTAACTATCGTGGTATGGGCTCGGGTATGGTACCTCCCAAACTTGGTTTTATGCTCCAAGACCGTGGTGAGTTGTTCAGCTTAAAAAAAGGGCAGGCCAATACTTTTGAGCCTGGCAAGCGACCATTTCATACGATTATTCCAGCTTTTATAACCAAAAACGACGAGCCCTATGTAAGTTTTGGGGTTATGGGTGGGGATTTTCAACCGCAGGGACATACCCAAATTGTAATGAATTTGGTTGATTTTGGAATGAACCTACAAGAGGCGGGCGATGCACCACGCTGGGACCACACAGGAACTTCTACCCCAACAGGGTTTACAAAGGAAGGCAGTGGCGAAATTCGATTGGAATCGGGAATATCGTATACAACTGTTCGTGAACTAATGGATAGGAGACACAAAGTACGTTTTGGGCGTGGTATTTATGGGGGATATCAGGCAATTATGTGGGATAAGGAAAACAAGGTTTATCGGGGTGCATCGGAAAGTAGAAAAGACGGCCAGGCAGCTGGCTATTAAAAATAGAGGTATAAAATGCAGATTTTAAGGATAATTTCAATCTACTTCTTATTGCTTCTTGTTGCTTGCAAATCGAAAAATAGCAGCAATCCAGGATATGGGTCCAATAATTTGAAGATTGAAAGATTGACCAAAAATGTATTTGTTCATATTTCCTATTTGGAAACTGAAACATATGGTAAAGTGCCCTGCAATGGTATGATGGTCTTATCCGACGACGAAGCGATTATCATCGATACTCCTACAAATGACGCTGCATCCGATGAACTGCTAAAATGGTTAGAGGACCGTGAAGTGTATAAGGTCAGGGCTGTTGTGGCTACACATTTTCATGTGGATTGTCTAGGAGGCTTGAATGCTTTTCACCGAAGAAATATTCCGTCGTATGCTTTGAATAGGACCCTGACATTAGCAGAGGTAGAAGGGGTCACTATTCCACAGAACGGATTTGATTCCATCTTAGAACTGAAGGTTGGGGATATAACAATCTATAGTGAGTTTTTAGGTGAAGGCCATACGAGGGATAATATTGTGTGTCACGTCCCTAGCGAAAAAGTAGTGTTTGGAGGATGTTTGATAAAATCTGAAGGTGCTGGAAAAGGGAACCTGAAAGATGCCAATATCAATGAGTGGTCAAATACGGTACGGAAGACTAAGGCAAAGTACGCTGATGTTGAAATTGTGATTCCCGGACATGGAAAACCTAGTGGTCCTGACTTATTCGATTATACCATCAACTTATTTAAGTAAAAGCAACACCGGCAAATTTGAAGTAATAGGTTTTATAAAAAAAATTCAAGTATGAAAAATACATATCTACTATTAGCCATTCTGGGCTTTATTGCCCCGAATATTTTTGTGGTTTTCGAAAGTATTGAAACAGGGAATATTCTTTTTTACACCAACCCCATGGCCACTATAGATGGTATGTTTGCCAATACTATTTCAACCGCCTTTATGGTAGATCTTTTGTTTGTGGTCCTGGTCTTTTTTATTTGGTCCTATCATGAGGCCAAGAAATACCATATTAAAAGAGTGTGGCTCATTTGGGTATTGACCTTACTCTTTGGTATTGCAGGGGCATTTCCGCTCTTTCTCTATCTAAAGGAGAAAAGTAAAACCTATTAGCGTATTCCTTTTTGCACCTTCTTGATTCAGATGCCCATCTTGGATAAATATATAGCAGGGTTCTATTCTCGTGGTTTAAAAAATTCAATTGCAATTCTATCAGATGCATTTAAATTATTTACCTCTCGCTTTTCTATTCAAAACCCCGTAACTTGCATAAAACCAATAACGAGAAATGGATATAAATTTTGCGGTTCTCATAGATGGGGACAATATTCCATCGGCCCATGTAAAGGAAATGATGGAAGAAATTGCCAAGTATGGCAATCCGACCATAAAACGTATTTATGGCGACTGGACGAATCCTCGTCTCAACAAATGGAAAACCGTATTATTGGAGAATGCCATAACGCCCATTCAGCAATATGGCTATACCAGCGGTAAGAATGCCACCGACTCTGCCATGATCATTGACGCCATGGATATTTTGTATTCAGGTAAGGTAAATGGATTTTGTCTGGTAAGCAGTGATAGCGATTTTACACGCTTGGCCACACGCCTCCGGGAAGCTGGGATGCAGGTTTTTGGAATTGGCGAAAAGAAAACACCAGACCCTTTTATTGTGGCCTGTGACAAGTTTATTTATATCGAAATCCTAAAAACACAATCAGAAGAAGAAACCTCCGGTGTGTCCCAAACCGAAGCAAAGACCAGAAGCGGTATCGATAAGATCACTCCCAAGGAAATACGGTTTATCTCGTCGACAATTGCCGATGTTGCCGATGATGATGGTTGGGCATTCTTGGGTGATGTAGGGAGTTTGTTGCAAAAAAGGCATCCCAATTTTGATTCTCGGAATTATGGTTTTCAAAAACTGACACCCCTTATTGGTTCAATCAAGAATTTTGAATTGGAACGTCGGGAAGATTCACGTGGTCGCAAAAAGTTGATATACGTAAAGATCAAGGAAAAAAGGACCTCTAGATCTCGAAAAAAATAAGAGTTAGATTGCATTTATCTTCTTGAAATAGTGATTTAAGACAACCCTATTCCTTAATTTTACGTATCTAAAATGTATCACATTAAAATCTATGAATATGAAGTCAGTTATTAAAAAATTGCAGTTTATTATTGTTGTGGCCTTTCTATTAAGTGCGACCACAGTTATGTCCAATACTAGTTTAGAGGAAAATAAAATTGAGGTTAATACAGCCGACGATTTAATAGGAGCTTGGAACTATACTGTTGAGAATGTTGATTATCAATATAGTACGGGTGTTTTGCTTATTACCAAGGAAGAAGGAAAATACAATGTTCAAGTGCAATTGAGTGAAGGAAACATTCCAGGGGAGGAAGTAGTGGTAAAAGATAATAGTATAACCTTCTCTGTTTATATTGAAGGCCAAAAAATATTGGTTTCGTTAATGGCAGACGGTGATAAGATCAAAGGGGAAAGCAGTTCTGCCGAAGGTGTCTATAAAATTGAGGGCTCGAAGATAATGACTGAATAAACAAACCGGTCAATCGTATTTAAGGTCCAAGAAGGCACTATGTATCCCTTCTTGGGCTTTTTTCTTGCATCAAGTGTCAATGCGGTAATTGCCCATTTAACCGTATTTCTTATTTTTGGATAAATACCTAACCGATGAAAATCCGATTCTTTCTTCTTTCTTTTTCAGTATTCGTTTTTGTTTCCTATAGCCAGGAAATGGATCAAAATCGACTGAATGTTCTTTCGGCCAAATATGCCAATACTTCATTTCCGTTACTGAAGGAAATATTAAGCATTCCCAATGATGCTTATTACGCTGAGGATATTGAAAAAAATGTTAAGTGGTGTGAAAAGGCGTTTTCAGCTCGAAATTTTACCCTCACTAGAATAACAACTGCAACTGCCCCATTATTGTTGGCGGAACGCAAGTCAAAAAAAGCAAAGAAAACGGTCTTGATCTACCTTCAAATTGATGGCCAGCCCGTAGATTCCACCAGGTGGTTTCAGTCAAGCCCATATATTCCCACTTTAAAAAAACAAAACGTTGAAGGCGAATGGTCAGAAATCCCATGGGACCGTATTGCTGACTATGAAGACGATTGGCGGGTTTTTGCAAGATCTGCCTCAGATGCCAAAGGACCTGTGGCCATGTTCCTTTCCGCACTGGATGCGATGTCAGAGGCAAAACTAAGCCCTAATTTCAATATAAAGGTCATTATGGACTTTGAGGAAGAATTGGGTTCTCCAAATTTACCAAAAGCGGTTACTGATAATGCCGATGAATTGAAAGCTGATATGTTGATCATTTTTGACGGTCCAAGACATATTACAAACAAACCCACCTTAACCTTCGGAGCAAGGGGCATTGCTACCATTACATTGACAACTTATGGCCCTGTTGTACCCCAGCATAGTGGTCATTTTGGCAATTATGCTCCGAATCCTGCACTTCGTTTGTCCAAATTACTCGCGGGTATGAAAGATGATGATGGTAGGGTCACGATACCTGGTTTTTATGAAGGTATTTCCATTGATTCCGAGACCAAGGAAATTTTAAGTGCTGTACCTGATAATGAAGCGGAAATTCGCAATCGATTGCAATTGGGAAGTGTTGATAAGGTCGGGAGCAACTATCAGGAAGCCATACAATATCCCTCATTGAATATTAGGGGAATGCAATCGGGATGGATCGATGAAAAGGTTAGGACGATAATTCCGGGATGGGCCCGGGCGGAGATTGATGTCAGATTGGTATTGGAATCAGACCCTGAAGGCTTAGTAGGATTGGTCAAGAAATATGTAGAGGACCAGGGCTATTTCGTTACGGATAAAGTGCCTGCCAAGGAAGTGCGTATGTCACATGAAAAAATAGCTACGTTCCATTATGAAATTTCATATCAATCCTTTCGCACCAATTTTGATTCCGAGGTCGGGCTTTGGCTGCGTAAGGCACTGAAAAGGGCATTTGATGAAGAGCCGATCCTAATTAGAATGAGTGGCGGCTCTATTCCCATATCCCCATTTGTGACTACATTGAATATCCCTGCAGTTACCGTGCCAACAGTGAATCGCGATAATAATCAACATAGCCCCAACGAGAATTTACGTTTGGGAAATTATAGGGAAGGAATAAAGACCATGATCGCCATTTTGAGTGAAAGACTTTAGGGGGTCAATTGTAATTTCATCTATTTCTAATCCTTACATTTGATCAATTGGCAAATACAACAAAATGGAATATTTAAATTTTATTGAATGAAGAACGTGCTCATAGTACTCGTGTTATTTTTGACCGCCTGTAATCCTACTAAGGAAAGTGTTGATCTGCTCGTGGTGAATGCAAATGCCTATACGGTCGATGCCAATTTTTCGAAAATTGAGGCCTTTGCTGTTAAAGACGGGAAATTTGTGGCAATAGGAACTTCAGTGGAAATCCAAAATAACTATGCTTCAGACCAAGTTTTGGATGTTGGGGGAAAGACCATTACCCCTGGACTAATTGATGCCCATTGCCATTTTTATGGATTGGGCCAAAATCAGCAGGTGGTAGATTTGGTTGGCACAAAGAGTTATGATGAAATATTGGAAAAGGTTAAAAAATTTCAAGAACAGCATCCGAAAGAGTTTGTTCTTGGTAGGGGATGGGATCAAAACGATTGGGAAGTTAAGGAGTTCCCCACGAAACAAAGGTTGGATGAATTGTTCCCAGAAATTCCAGTTGCACTTCGTCGTGTCGATGGCCATGCATTGTTGGTGAACCAAAAAGCATTGGATATGGCCGGAATAGATGAAAATACCATAGCTACTGGTGGTGAAATCGTAAAGAAAAATGACAAGGTCACAGGGGTTTTGGTCGATGGTCCCATGGGAATGATAGGCGCCATAATGCCATCTTCTAAGCGAGCAGAACAAATACAAGCCTTGAAAGACGCAGAAAAAATTTGTTTGGGTTATGGACTTACAACAGTCAATGATGCGGGTCTTGATAGGTCTACTATTGAATTGATAGATAGTTTACAACAAACGGGTGACCTGTCAATTCGCATCTATGCCATGATCAGTGCTTCCAAGGACAATCTGGATTATTATTTGTCCCGGAAGCCCTATAAAACAGACAGATTAAATGTACGTTCCTTTAAAGCGTATGCTGATGGTGCTTTGGGTTCCCGAGGAGCTGCATTGAGAGCACCTTACGCGGATATGCCGGGGCATTTTGGAGCAATGGTTACCCCAATTGCAGATATTGAAAATATTGCTGTGCAAATTGCACAGTCCGATTTTCAAATGAACACGCATGCTATTGGCGATTCTGCAAATGTTGTGGTTTTAAGGACCTATAGAAAAGTATTGGAAGGCAAAAAGGATAGACGTTGGAAAGTAGAACATGCCCAGATAATCTCTCCCGCTGATTTTGATTATTTCAGGGAGGGTATAATTCCGTCGATCCAGCCCACGCATGCCACCAGCGATATGTATTGGGCAGGTGATAGAATAGGTGAAGAACGTGAGCAGGGGGCCTATGCCTTCAAAACGCTATTGGATAAGGCCGGTACTGTTGCTTTGGGAACCGACTTTCCCGTAGAAAAGGTTAATCCATTTTTAACTTTTTATGCCGCTGTGGCAAGAAAGGATTTGGACAATTATCCTGAGGGTGGTTATCAAATGAAGGACGCGTTAAGCCGTGAGGAAACATTAAAGGGTATGACCATTTGGGCAGCCCATTCCAATTTTGAAGAAAATGAAAAGGGTAGTATTGAGGTTGGTAAATACGCCGATTTTACGGTATACAGCGACGACCTAATGGCAGTGCCAGTGGCACAGGTCCCTGAAATCAAAGCGGAACAAACATTCATTGGGGGTAAAAGAGTACATTAAAAAAACCCAAAGTTGAAGGACTTTGGGTTTTCATGATTCCATCTAAAGAAGAAATCCACAATAGTTATTCTTTACATCATTATAGGAAGAGCAACCCTAACGGTTCCCCAGGCCATAACCAAATGGGCACCGCCTTCTACTTCCTTAAAAGCAATTGAGAACGCATCCAATGATTCACTATCTGTACTGGTCTTTGCTTTAACCCTGGCAACATCAGCTTTTTTACTATACGAGTAAGCCCCCCATTGGTTTAGGTTATTATTTAAAACAACGGTCCATTCACTTTCACCTGGAATTGTAAATAAGGAATAAGTACCAGCCTTAACATCAGCGTCACCAACTTTGGCATCTTTATAAAAGGTGATTTCAACAGCCTCATTGGCACCTGTTCTCCACACTTCTCCTGCAGGGGCAAGTTCAGAAACAGAACGACCTTTTAATTGAGGTCGACTATAAGTTACCCGTACCGCTTTATCGGATATCTTGTAGCTAGATGGGTAGGTTGCCATGTCCATTGGGCTTTTATCCAATCCGCTGAATTTTTGGGCAGATACATTTGTAGTGAATACCAAGGCTAACATTAAAATTGATAGTGCAAATAATTTTTTCATCTGTTTGAAATTTTTAATTTGTTAAAATTGAGGTCTTTAAAATTTTAAGACATTCAGGAATTCGCACAAATAATTTTATCACTTTCATATTCAGTAATAAATTTTGTTCGTGCTCATTTCAGAATAGTGTTTGTTTTTTGTGTTCCAAATCTAAGTAGTTATCAATACAATGGGATATAAAAGTCGTTAAAATTATCCCAACTTACACAATGAAATGTATTGTGCGATATAATAGATAAAATGTTTCATTTTCAATGATAATGATTAAAAATAATATTAATATGTAATTAAATAGGGTCATTACGTTTTATAAATGAAATATATGGCGCATATTTGCTTATAAATTAATATAAACTATTTAGTATGTGTGGAATTGTATGTGCATTTGATGTTAAGGAAAGCACGGATGTTTTAAGGCCTCAATTGTTGGAAATGTCCAAAAAGGTTAGACACAGGGGACCAGATTGGAGCGGTATTTACGCTGATGAGAAAGCCGTTTTGGCCCATGAAAGATTGGCAATTGTAGATCCGGCTTCTGGTAAGCAACCTCTTTTTAGTGAAGATGGTAAATTGGTTTTGGCCGCAAACGGTGAAATATATAATCATAGGGAATTGCGTAAGCAATTTGAAGGCAGATATAATTTTCAGACAGAGTCTGATTGTGAAGTAATTCTTGCATTATATAAGGAAAAAGGCGTTGATTTCATCGATGAGATGAACGGGATTTTTGGCTTTGCCATTTATGATGCGGAAAAGGATGAATATTTTGTTGCAAGGGACCATATGGGGATTATCCCTTTGTATATGGGCTGGGACAAGAATGGGACTTTTTATGTGGCCTCGGAGCTAAAGGCCTTGGAAGGTACCTGTACCAAGATAGAATTGTTCCCTCCCGGACATTATTTACATAGCGCTGATGGTGAGCTAAAGAAATGGTACACCAGGGATTGGATGGAATATGATGCGGTCAAGGAAAATGAGACCAGCATTCAAGAAATCAAGGAGGCCTTGGAGGCCGCAGTTCACAGACAGCTGATGTCTGATGTTCCTTATGGGGTATTGCTTTCTGGTGGACTTGATTCTTCGGTAACTTCAGCTATTGCCAAAATATATGCGCAAAAGAGGATTGAATCCGATGATACCAAGGAAGCATGGTGGCCACGGTTACATTCCTTCTCCGTTGGTTTGGAAGGATCACCTGATTTGGCAGCAGCACAAAAAGTTGCTGATCATATTGGTACGGTTCACCATGAGATAAAATTTACCATTCAAGAAGGCCTAGATGCCATAAAAGATGTCGTTTACAACCTTGAAACATACGATATAACGACCATTAGGGCCTCCACACCCATGTATCTCATGGCTAGGGTGATCAAGTCCATGGGAATAAAAATGGTGCTTTCTGGGGAAGGTGCGGATGAATTATTCGGAGGGTACTTGTATTTTCACAAGGCTCCAAGCCCAAAAGACTTCCATGAGGAAACCGTTCGTAAGTTGGATAAATTGCATATGTATGATTGTCTTAGGGCGAATAAGTCATTGGCTGCGTGGGGTATCGAAGGACGTGTTCCTTTTTTGGATAAGGAATTCATGGATGTCGCAATGCGCATAAACCCTAAGGATAAAATGATCAATGGGGAACGTATGGAGAAATGGGTAGTTCGAAAGGCCTTTGAGGATATGTTGCCAGAAAGTGTAACTTGGCGACAAAAAGAACAATTTTCCGATGGCGTAGGATACAGTTGGATCGATACGTTGAAAGAAATTGTCGAGGCAGAGGTTTCAGATGAACAATTGGCAAACGCGAAATTTCGTTTTCCCTTGCAGACACCTACGGCCAAAGAAGAGTTTTACTACCGTTCCATATTTGAATCGCATTTCCCATCGGATGCCGCCGCATTATCTGTGCCACAGGAACCTTCAGTGGCCTGTAGCACTAAGATAGCCTTGGAATGGGATGAAGCATTTAAAAATATGAACGATCCTTCAGGCAGGGCAGTAGCCAATGTACATGATGATGCTTATGAGAAGTGACCCATCATAAAAATATATCGTCTGGCTATCCGATTCGGGTAGCTTGGATTTTATGTAATTGATCATTAAGAAGTGCCATTGATTTGGTGCTTCTTTTTTGTTTTATAAAGTGTTTGAAACAATAGTAATCCGATAATAAAATCAAGTTAAAATCCAAATTCCCAAGGCTATATTTTCCACAATTTTTGTTGATAACTTAACGGTTTAAAAGTCGCCTAAAACCTATATTGCATGGGGTATTGGTTATATTTGTAAGATTGCTAAAACTATAATGATTACAACAAATTAATTTATGAGCGAAGAAGCAAAAAAGAATAAATATTCCGCTGATAGTATTCAGGCTCTTGAGGGCATGGAACATGTGCGTATGCGCCCCTCAATGTATATCGGTGATATTGGAGTAAGGGGATTGCACCATTTGGTATATGAGGTCGTGGATAACTCAATTGATGAGGCCATGGGTGGGCATTGTGACACCATTGACGTGATCATAAATGAGGATAATTCAATAACCACAAGAGATAATGGTCGGGGAATCCCGGTTGATCTACATAAAAAAGAAGGCGTATCTGCCTTAGAGGTTGTAATGACCAAGATAGGGGCTGGTGGTAAGTTCGATAAGGACTCCTATAAAGTTTCCGGTGGTCTGCACGGGGTTGGGGTCTCGGTTGTTAATGCCCTTTCTGATCATTTAAAGGCTACCGTTTTCAGGGATGGTAAAATCTGGGAGCAGGAGTATGAAAGGGGAAAGTCCCTTTATCCAGTTAAAAGTGTCGGTGAAACAAAAGAAAGGGGTACCGAAGTTACTTTTCATCCTGATGAAACTATTTTTACCCAGACCATTGAATATAGTTATGAAACCTTGGCAAACAGAATGCGTGAGCTATCTTATTTGAACAAGGGGGTTACCATAAC
>CAZHJO010000058.1:0-10602 GCA_964532755.1 uncultured Maribacter sp.
AAAGCATTAATAATTGTAAGAATGCCCGCGATTATAAATAGTATTCCCAAACCATAGAAAAATGTCAGGCCCTTTGCCATTCCGTTCCCCGCCGCATCATTTCCTGTAAACTTTGTGTTCACAAATGAAATGGACAGTATAATGAATAAAACAACATATACCAAGACACCAATAACAATGGTCTTATTTGCGTTCATTTAAAAAGTTTTGATTGTATAAAAACGGCATTGCATCTATTTAATTGCACATAAACCCCTGTCTTGGGCTAAATGAAAAGAACGTATTGATAGCTCTAAAGGTTCAATACGTAATTACAGACCATATATTACATATTCCTTCGATACTGGCCACCTACTTCAAACAATGCTGAAGTAATCTGCCCCAGCGAACAGATTTTGGTGGCCTCCATCAATTGTTCATAAATGTTTTCATTGTTGATGGCAGCATTTTGCAAGGCTTTGATCTGTGTTTTAACCTGGATCGCATTTGCTTTATGAAGGTTATCTTTTGTCTGGATTTGAAATTGCTTTTCTCTCTCAGTAGCACGAATCACTTCCGCGGGTAAAATGGTAGGGGACCCCTTGGAACTTAAAAAGGTGTTCACCCCAATAATAGGGAATTCTCCCGTATGCTTCAAGGTCTCATAGTACAAACTCTCTTCCTGAATTTTACTGCGTTGGTACATGGTTTCCATGGCCCCTAAGACGCCCCCTCGTTCGGTGATACGGTCAAATTCCAGAAGCACGGCTTCCTCAACCAAATCGGTCAACTCTTCAATAATAAAAGCTCCTTGAATGGGATTTTCATTCTTTGACAGACCTAGTTCATTGGTGATAATCAATTGGATGGCCATAGCCCTGCGCACCGACTCTTCCGTGGGAGTGGTTATAGCTTCGTCATAGGCATTGGTATGTAAGGAATTACAATTATCATAGATGGCATACAACGCTTGAAGGGTGGTACGGATGTCATTAAAATCGATCTCCTGTGCATGCAAACTTCGACCTGAGGTCTGAATATGGTATTTGAGCATCTGCGCCCGTTTATTGGCACCATACTTATCTTTCATCGCTTTGGCCCAAATTCTACGTGCTACGCGACCAATTACCGCATATTCTGGATCGATACCATTGCTGAAAAAGAAGGATAGGTTGGGACCAAATTGGTTGATATCCATACCGCGGCTTAAATAATACTCCACATAGGTAAAACCATTGGAAAGCGTGAACGCCAATTGAGAAATAGGATTAGCACCCGCCTCTGCAATATGATAGCCCGAAATAGAAACGGAATAGAAGTTGCGCACATTTTCTTTTATAAAATATTCCTGTACGTCACCCATTAATCGCAAAGCGAACTCGGTAGAGAAGATGCAAGTATTCTGCGCTTGATCCTCTTTTAAGATATCAGCTTGTACCGTTCCTCTCAATTGCGCTAGTGTTTTGGTCTTAATCTTTTTATAGATTTCCTTCGGAAGTACCTGATCACCGGTAACCCCCAATAACAATAAACCGAGACCATCGTTTCCTTCGGGCAATTCACCGTTGTAGTACGGGCGTTTCACACCTTTGCCTTTGTAGTGTTTTTGAATCTTTGCACCAACATCTTTTTCAAGGCCTTTTTCCTTGATATACAATTCACATTGTTGATCAATCGCAGCGTTCATAAAGAATCCCAATAACATAGGGGCAGGACCGTTGATGGTCATGCTCACCGAAGTCATGGGATCAGCTAAGTTGAAGCCCGAATATAACTTCTTCGCATCATCCAAACAACAGATGGAGACACCTGCGTTGCCAATCTTCCCATAGATGTCGGGACGAAGATCTGGGTCATTTCCATAAAGGGTAACACTGTCAAAAGCGGTTGAGAGTCGTTTGGCCGGCAAGCCCAAACTCACATAATGAAAACGGTGATTGGTTCGCTCGGGGCCACCTTCACCCGCAAACATGCGTGCAGGGTCCTCGCCCATTCTTTTAAACGGATATAAACCTGAAGTATATGGGAACTCCCCAGGAACATTCTCTTGCAGCATCCAACGCAAGAGATCTCCCCAAGCCTGGTATTTTGGTAAAGCTACCTTAGGAATATCAGACTGCGAAAGCGATTTGGAATGTGTCTCTATCTTTATTTCCTTACCCCGCACCTTAAAGCTATAGGTAGGATCTTTGTATTTTTTGACCTTTTCATCCCATTGCAACAGCATCTCCCAATGGTAAGGGTCAAGGTCCATTTTGACACGGTCGAATTCTATGAACAACAATGAAAGTAATTGCTGCTTTTCTTGGTCATTCTGAACTTGTTTGAGAATCTCTTCTTCATTCAATCCTAATTTTGAAAGAAAAGAACCTATACCTGTGTTTCGACTGCGTTCAGCATGGTGGCTTAAGGGGATATTTAGAACAGCTTCAATCGTTTTAAAGATACCGTATAACTTTTGTGCTATGATTACCTGTTCGTTCACCTTTTGGTCATAGGAACGGTTGTTTTCGGCAATTTCAGAGAGGTAGCGCGTACGGGCCGGGGGAATCACAAAAATCTTTTCGGACATTTCCTTTGAAACTGCAAAGTTTGATTTCAAATTGGCATTGGTCTTTTCAACCAGCTGATCTATTACCGACCTGTAAAGGCTATTCGTGCCCGGGTCATTGAATTGCGAAGCAATGGTACCAAAAACTGGAAGTTCATCTTGTGGTGTATCCCATAAATTGTTATTCCGCAAGTACTGTTTCCTCACGTCCCGGAGTGCGTCGAGGGCACCTCGCTTGTCAAATTTGTTGATGACCACCAGGTCGGCGAAATCGAGCATGTCGATCTTTTCGAGTTGGGTAGCAGCCCCAAATTCGGGAGTCATAACATAGAGCGATAGGTCGCTATGTTCTATAATCTCCGTATCAGACTGCCCAATGCCCGAAGTTTCAAGGATAATAAGATCATAGGCTGCGGCCTTTAAGATATCCACCGCTTCCTGCACGTGTTTTGATAGTGCCAAATTGCTTTGACGGGTTGCTAAACTCCGCATATACACCCGGGTATTGTTGATCGCATTCATTCGAATTCGATCTCCCAGTAAGGCCCCTCCCGTTTTTCGTTTAGAAGGATCAACGGATATGATACCTATGGTCTTTTCGGGAAAGTCGATTAAAAAACGACGTACGAGTTCATCGACCAAAGAGGATTTCCCGGCACCACCTGTACCTGTTATACCGAGAACAGGAATAGTAGAGCCCTTGTTCTTGGCATGGATCGCCCTCAGTGTACTTTTTGCCACTTTCGGGAAGTTTTCAGCGGCGGATATCAATCGAGCAATGGCCTGGGAATTCTTTTTGGCCAAAAGCTCAAATTCACTATTTAGGTTATCACCAAGGGGGAAATCTGAGGTTGAAACCAAATCATTGATCATACCCTGCAAGCCCATGGTACGACCATCATCGGGCGAGTAGATTCGGGTGATACCATAGTCCATTAAATCCTTGATCTCCTCTGGGAGAATCACACCGCCACCACCACAGAATATTTTGATATGGCCTGCCCCTGTTTCTTGTAGCAAATCATACATATATTTAAAATACTCATTATGCCCACCTTGGTATGAAGTCATGGCAATGGCATTCACATCTTCCTGTATGGCCGTGGTCACAACTTCCTCAACGCTGCGGTCATGCCCTAAATGTATGACCTCGACCCCAGTGGCTTGAATGATGCGGCGCATGATGTTGATGGCAGCGTCATGCCCATCAAAAAGCGAGGCTGCCGTAACGATACGAACTTTATTCTTAGGTTTATAGGGGGTTACTTGCTTCATCTGTAATAAACACTCATTTTTAGAGCTGTAATTTACGGAATATTCAAGGAAAAGAGGTTATTATTTGGAATTATTCAATTAGAGTAAAGGGCAAATCTTGAAAAATCGGTAGGCAATAATTAAAGAGCAATGTAAGCGGCATATTAATTGAATGACTTAGACATAGCAATGAAATCAAAACGCTCTTTCCCTATTTGAAAATCATGATTTCCAATTTGTTGAAACCCATTTTTAAGATAGAAATCTATGGCACGTGCATTACTATGAAGCACTGAAAGCCATATTTTGAAATTCCCCGTTTCCTTGGCTTTTTTAAGCAATCGGTTTTGCAGATCGAATCCAATTTTCATCGACCAAAAATCTTTTAGCACATAAATCTTTTGGAGTTGGCAAACATCTTCAGAGGCGATAAATTGTGAAGCCGAGTTCAGTTTTAGTTTTGCATATCCGACCGGCAATCTGTCAACAAAGGCGATCCAATAAACATTGTTAGGTTTCGTTAAACTATGTGCTATTTTATCCACGGAGAAAGTAGTGCTATAATAATCAATTAAATCTTGCTTGTCCTTGAATAAGTGTCCAAAGGTTTCCGTGAAAGTTATTCTCCCGAGTAATGCAATAAAAACAGCATCGTCCTTATTAGCAATTCTTATTTCTATATTTGAGCTATATACCATCCAGTGAAAGCTAAAGGTTCATCGCTGATTTTGATTTGTAAAGACCGAATGGGCTTTCAAACTTAAATCGCAATGAACAATGGTCAATGTTCCCAGATTAAAGTCGGTATAGAAGAAGCCAATAAAAATTAATCACTAATCGCTTTCCCTAGCTGCTTTAAATTCACTGCCCTCATACCATTTGGGAAAGTAGTCTTCATTCGCCAACCGAAGGCCAACATTATAATAAAGTTGTGCATCGAATTGGGACCCACTTAAGTTTGCTGTAGCGGGATCGTACTCGTCCGATGGTTGATGATACTTATGCCTTCGATATTCATCATTCACCTGTTTTACATATTCAATACCCTTTTCAAAGTGTTCATAGCTTCCTCCGGCATACAATGCCGGGATACCAATTTTAGCGAAATTAAAGTGGTCTGATCTGAAAAAGTACCCTTTTTCCGCTTCAGGATCGGGAATAACATAACGTCCTTGTTCTTCAGCGGCTGCTTTCCCATATTCATCCATTTCAGAGTGCCCAAAACCCGTAATAGTCAAATCTTTCATTCGTCCCGGACTCATTACACCGTCCATATTAATATTTGCCACCGTTTTTTTAGGCTCATAAATAGGATTTTCGGCATAATAGGCCGACCCTAATAAACCTTGTTCCTCTCCGGTAACAGCCATAAACACAATGGAACGTTTGGTAGGTGCTGATTTTTTGAATGCTTCTGCAATTGCTAATAAACAAGCCGTTCCCGAGGCGTTGTCAAGTGCTCCATTATAAATAGAGTCCCCATCTACAGGTATACCAATTCCGAAATGATCCCAATGTGCTGAATAGATAATAAACTCATCCTTTCTTTCTGTACCTGGTAAAATTGCGATCACATTTTTTGAAACATCCCTTTTAATTGCGTTATTAACTTTGACCGAAGCTGTTAGTCCCAAAGGTATTGGCTTAAAACCCTTTTTCCCTGCGATTACTTTATAATCTTCCCCTTTATAAGAAGAAGCCTCAAATAACTTCTTGGCACTTTCATTACTGATCCAAGCGTTAATTTCGGCAACCGGATTCGTACTCTCTATGTTGAGTTGGCCCCCTCTCCAACTTGATTGAACCACATTCCAACCATAAGAGGCGGGTTCAGTATCATGTATGATTATCACCCCATCCGCACCTTGTCTGGCCGCCTCTTCATACTTATAGGTCCATCGACCGTAATAGGTCATTTCATTACCCTTGAACAATGTTGAATCACCAGATTTAAAACCCGGATCGTTTATTAGGACCACAGCAGTTTTACCGTTCCAATCAATCCCTTCATAATCATTCCAACCGTATTCTGGAGCTACAATACCGAATCCCGCAAAAACCAGTTCCGAATTTTCCAAGGTATTCTCAGCTTCAATTTTTTCTGCAACTAGGGCAAAATCATCAAAATAATTCAAATCGAAATCTCCATTAGGCCCTGAAATTTTCATTTTACCGGCTGGGGTCCCTGTAATTTCTACCATGGGAACATCTTGGAAAAAGCTATCTCCATTACCAGGTAAAAGACCAAGTTTTGAAAACTCTTCCTCCAAATAGTTGACCGTCTTGACCTCTCCTTCCGTAAACGGCTTTCTTCCCATAAATTCATCCGATGCCAACCGTTCTATATGATGGCCAATGGTTGCCTGGCTGATTTCGACCAAAGAAGGTTCGGTTTTCGAATCAGTTTTACAAGCTGTCAGTAACAACAAAATTGAAATTCCTATATATTTTCCCATACTTATTTTGATTATTAAATTATTGTAATTGTAAATAGTACGTCTGTGACCTTTGTACGCAAATTTTAAAATGGACTTTCGACCAAAAGAAATCAAGCATTATAAAAATACATATTTTCGGATTATAGGATTCTTTCATCTTTATTATGGTTCTTGGATAAATTCATTAATACATTAATTGCTTTTCCCGCATCTCTCCTTGCTACAAAAATGTGGTCGTGGTAATACCCGGCAATCACATTACAACTAATATTGTTCTTGGCCAGTTCTGTTGAAAACAATGCAGTTAAACCCACGACATAGAGAGAAGAATGGATCTTAAGGGTTATCCAAGCGGCGATATATTCATATTCAAGCTGTAGTTCGTCTGCCTTTCGTTTGTCAAGCACTATTGTAACTCCCTCTTTTTCCTTGAATTCACAGATCGTATCGTTTCTACTGATCTTGCCTATATCCTTCACAGTTGTAAATACATAGTCCCCACTGTTTAGTTTGGGCCTCATTCCCTTTATCAATTGTGCTAAATCTGTTTCTCCCGCCATTTACTTTGCTCTTCTATATTTGACTAAAGCGATAAGTGATACCAAGGCCCAAACACCTTCCAAGATTATAAAAGGCATATACTTCATCAAAATGGAAGCGAAACAGGCCAAACTCGCTCCGACGAGATTCAAAAGAATGAAAGTCAGGTCTTTCGTTTCCAGCTTTCCAAAAATATGTAGCACATAGGCCAATAGTATTTGAAAAACACCTACAAATCCTATCCAATCTACCGAATTCATTTATCGCTATATTTGGTTGTTTGAAGCTTTAATATTTCTTTGACGTATTTCTCCATATCAATATCAATAAAAAGGCTCTCGATTGGTTTATACAATGGATGTTTCGGGTGTCCTTTTTTGGTGGGCCCAGCAATTATTTTCCAATGCAGGCCAAGGGGCTTCAAATGATTATACAAATAAAGCATACACAAGGGTAAATATTCTCGGATTTCGATTAAATCGCCATAGGCCACCCAAATGGTATCAATACCCAGGTCCCGTATCGACTGATTCAGAATCTCATTGTTCCTTTGCTGTAATTCAGGATTCAGTTCGCCGTGCAAATGTATGGGATCCGTAGCTCTTTGTGGATACACATTGTACATGACCCACCCGTCAAAACCATTGAAACATGCGATTCGCTTTACCGATTTTAGGGTATTGTCAAGCGCATTGGGTCTTGCTGTACTCGGATTAATCCCAATACATGCCACCATATTATCGCTTTTTTCACCTAATACATAACGCACGGTATCTGCTGCATCATTAAGGTAAATCCATGTGTTGGTTTCCTTCTTCATCTTGTTTTCTAAACTATGTAACAAACAATCATTCGGACGATCACACTCAATTTATGTTAAACACCTTAAATGTCCTGGACCATTCCGTTGATTCACCAGGGCGAATAAAAATAGGAATGAACAGTTCCGGGCTGATTACATGTTTCCATCCCCAAAGATTCACCTTTTTGGCTTTAAAATTCCCTGTCTCACCAATCCCGATCTTATGCTTATGATTATGTAATTCCCACGCTGCTTTGACCAGCTCACCTCCCGATAGGTTACTGAAAAAGAATTGCTCGTTGGGCGTACCCTTAAAACCGATTTCATTCGATCCAAGAACTACTTGCTTTTCGCTATTCACCGTATCCCAGAAGCGTTTAGGTTTTAATTCAAATGGAAATTTCAAGACATAATCACTTCCTGTCAATGCTTTATTGATAGCAAGGAAGTTGTGGACATATTCAGTCGTACGAATATCCTCTTTGCCCCAATTTTCCAAGGTGTAATTAATCGTGAAACCACTTTCTTGCAAGGCAATCTCCTTGTTCAACACGTAGGCATAGCCATTTACGATATGCGAGGTGCAATTGATCATGACTTTATGCGAACTCGTGGTTATTTTGAATTGTGCCGGTTTGATCTGGTACTTTTTGGTAAAGACATATTCATTATCATCTTTTTGCAAAAGCCCGATTCCTATTTTGTGAAACCAACCGCCAATGGCGGCCTCCTTAAATCCCAAGGCAGCATCGATACCAAATTCATTGTAAAAACCCTTACCAAGGACAGCGACATTTTCCCTCGCTGTAGTCTCAGCAATAGTCAGTGGAATATTTTGAAATTTCACTTGTGCGATTTTCCCCGACCAGTCGAATCTCGAAAAATTATAATTCTCATCGGGAAGGTCTATCTGAATTTCAAGATTTTTGTTTTTAAGAAATTGTGGCATAGTGCGAAAAGCGGTGTTGCTATTTGTGGTTTTGATTACTTTTCAGATTCATAAAACTTATTTTCATCGACCATGATCGTTGTCAATTCAACAGTATGCCCGTCTGGATCTTTGGTATAGATGGAGTGAAAATAATGGTGGTCTTGGATATTGAATTCCAACTTTAAAGCTTTATAGCGCTTTTTGGCCTTCTCAAAATTTTCATTGTCCACATTAAATGCAAAGTGGTCGATCTTAATATTATTCGAATCCGTATCAAGCTTAATGTTATTCTTATCTGCTGGGAACAAGGCAATGCCCGACTTTTTGGCAAGCATAAAAATAGGATATTCACCCCATTTCGCAAGTTGGTATTTTTTAAGCCCCAGCACCTTCTCATACCAAGCGGCAGAAACCCTCAAATCAGTTACCCTAATCGCTACATGGTCTAAAAATTTAATTTCAAGTTCTTGATTTGTTCCACTCATTTTTCAAACTATAAAAGTGGCGTTGTTATATGCAACTCAAACGCCCAATTGCCTTATATAAGCCAAGCTTTTTTGTATGCTTTCCATCTTGTCCATAGCAGTATGGTCCTGATCCAAGAAGGCGTACTGCACCCCTGCTTCCTTACAAGCCATCAATACCTTTTTAAAGTCGATAATACCATCCCCGATTTCCAAAAATGCAGCATTCTCCACATCAAAAACGGAATAATCAAGAGGCGTATTCGCTTTAAGGTCTTTCATATGCAAGAATAACAATCTATTCCCCAATTTCTTGATCCATATCAAAGGGTCGTTGTGGGCAATGGTCGCCCAAAAAACGTCCAACTCAATTTTAACGAGGTCGGGATCGAACACCTTGAGCATAACATCAAAAGGGATAGTGCCATCGGTGGGCTCAAATTCGAAAGAGTGATTGTGATAATACAATTGAACACCGGCTTTTATACTGATTTCAGCATATTGATTGGTCAACTCGGCAAATCGCCTATAGTCGTCCAAGGACTGCCGTTCCTCTGGCATCATGATGGCAATGCCCAAGTAGTTCACACCGTTTGCGGCACAGTCTTCCACAATATTCTCAAAGTGATAGTGCGCTGGTGGTGCCATTCCGATTTCCTTTACCGTATCCCATTTGCCACTGATATAGCCCGGTAGAAAATGGGTCGATAGTGCCGTCATCCCCAAATCCTTGATTATCGGCACGTAGGTATTCAAGGTAGCCGGGTCAAATAATTCGATGTTCTTGATACCCATGGTAGCCAATTCGGTAAAAACCTTTTGTGGATTTTCGACCAACAGTTCCCTTAGGCCAAAAACCTGGATTCCCATACGATCGGCATACTTAAACCCTCGTGGGTCAACAGCCTCTTCTATTTCGCCTTTAGTTTGCTTGTCCTTACATCCCATAAACCCCAAGAAGGGCACAGCAGCCGCACTCAATGCTGAAAGCCTGATAAATTCTTTTCTGGAAATGTGCTTTTTCATGACCACTTCTTTTTTGAATATCTAAAATAGGCATTCTGGTTATACATTGCCCTGAGATATACTATTATTGATTATCATTTTTAGCCGAAGAGTGGTTTCTGATTTCCAATGCATATGCCTTCGATGGATTGACCGAAACCAGTATATGAAACTCCTCGTCGGTAAATCCACGTGCCTTTAGTTCGGGATAGAGTGTATTGAAAATAGGGGTGTAGGGTTGTATGCTTTGTACTTCTTTTTGGGGATCGTACCAGCCGGCATCGTGTGAGATCAATACCCGATCTAAGAACCCATTGGCTTTGGCGTACATGATTTTTTCTATGTGATTGTCCATTTCCCACCCTAACCCATCAAGACTGATCCAGCATCCTATCATAGCGGCCTTGAGATAATTCTCATTCTTGCTTTCGTTCTGGGCATGCACCCAGATAAAGGCCTGGGGCGAAACGCCCATCTCCTCAAGAATGGTCAACTGGGGCCACAAGCCTGCTGCCTCCCCGGTATGGGAAGCTATGGTCAAACCGGTTTTTAAATGGGTAAGGGCGGCGGCCTTGACCAACTTTTGGTGCATTGCGGACAAGGTGTCATTAGCATCAATTCCAATCTTTATAAATCCG
>CAZHJO010000059.1:0-10538 GCA_964532755.1 uncultured Maribacter sp.
AGTTTCTGTGGTTTTTATATTTTTGTCCCGTAAATATACTATAAGATGAAGGCATTTTTTGAAGGCATACAGGATTTATTTGTAAACGGACTATTCTGGCCATTTGATTTTTTTAGGTTTCTGGAAAACTGGTGGATAGCGAATACGGTCAACTGGATTCTCTTTGCCATATGTTTAGTGGCATTTGTGTATTGGATGCTTCAACTTAAAAAGTACAATGACAACAATGAAGAGGACAAGTCTATTACCTCTCATTCTTATTTATAGGTCAAATCCAATATCCTTTCGATAATTCATCTTATCAAAATGTAACCTTTCTATATTCTGATATGATTTTTCTAGTGCTTCCTTAAAGTCTGTTCCATAAGAGGTTATTGCCAATACCCTACCGCCATTCGTTACCACAAGATCATCTTTCTTGTCTGTCCCAGCATGAAAAACAATCGATTCTTCGATATTTCCATAACCGCTTATGACTTTTCCCTTTTCATAGCTTTCAGGATAGCCACCGGAAACGAGCATAACTGTTGCCGCTGATCGTTCATCAAGTTCCAATTCGATAGTATCCAATGATTGCTCAGCCACAGCTTTAAGAACTTTAATTAAATCGGTTTTAATTCTTGGTATTACCACCTCAGTTTCAGGATCTCCCATCCGAACATTATATTCTATGACAAATGGATCCTCACCAACCTTTATCAATCCAATAAAAATAAATCCTTTATAGGGTAGGTTGTCCTTTTTAAGCCCTTCTACCGTTGGTTTAACTATACGTTCGTGAATTTTATCCATGAACTCGCCGTCGGCAAACGGCACTGGCGAAATAGCGCCCATTCCCCCTGTATTCAATCCCGTATCCCCTTCACCTATTCTTTTATAATCCTTGGCCGTTGGCAGTACTTTATATCCTTTTCCATCGGTCAACACAAACACACTAAGCTCAATCCCTGCCAAAAACTCCTCTATAACAACTTTAGCACTTGCGTGGCCAAATTTGGCATCTACCAACATGGTTCTCAATTCTTCCTTCGCTTCTTGCAAGTCATTTACAATAAGTACCCCTTTACCAGCTGCCAATCCATCTGCTTTAAGAACATAAGGTGGCTTTAGTGTTTCTAGGAACGAGTACCCTTCCTCTAGGTTTCCTGAAGTAAAACTTTGATATGCTGCTGTAGGGATATTATGCCTGAATAGAAACTCCTTGGCAAACTCTTTGCTGCCCTCCAACGTTGCAGCGGCTTTCTGAGGTCCAATAACCGGAATATCCTTAAGATCAGCCTCTTTAAGAAAAAAATCATGGATCCCGTTTACCAATGGATCCTCTGGGCCAACAATCAACATATCGATGTTTTCAGAAATCACCGCTTTTTTTATGCTTTCAAAATCATTTACACCAATTGGTATATTAGTGCCTATTTCGGCTGTTCCCGCATTACCAGGGGCAACAAAAAGTTTAGATAATGCGGGGCTCTGGTTAAGTTTCCATGCTAAGGCATGTTCACGACCTCCTGATCCAAGAATAAGGATATTCATATAGTAAAGTTTGCGTAAAAATACAGCTTGAACCGTTATAATCTATGCAATACCCGAAAAATCCCTATGTTCTTTATCCTGAAGTTCTTCAGGGGTGAGAGACCTAAAGTATTCAAAGACTTTCTTTAAACCTTCGGCGCGGCCAACTTGGGGTTCCCATCCCAAGATTTCCTTGGCCCGGGTAATATCTGGTTGCCGTTGCAGTGGATCATCTTGAGGTAACGGTCTGTAGACAATTTTCTGATCGGTACCCGTCAATTTGATGATTTCCTCGGCAAATTCCATAATGGTGGTTTCATGGGGATTACCAATATTTATCGGGTTGTGGTAATCACTCATCAATAATCGGTATATGCCCTCCACTTGATCATCAATATAGCAGAATGAACGTGTTTGTGAGCCATCCCCAAAAACGGTCAGATCTTCACCACGAAGGGCTTGCCCCATAAAGGCAGGAACCACACGACCATCGTTGAGTCTCATTCTGGAGCCATAAGTATTGAAAATGCGAACGATACGAGTATCTACGCCATGAAAACGATGATACGCCATAGTAATGGATTCCATAAACCGTTTGGCTTCATCATATACTCCTCGGGGTCCAATTGGGCTCACATTGCCAAAATAATCCTCATTCTGGGGATGTACCAAGGGGTCTCCATACACCTCTGAGGTCGAAGCAACTAAAATCCTGGCATTCTTTTCTTTCGCAACCCCCAATAAATTAAGTGTGCCCAACGATCCAACCTTTAAGGTTTCAATAGGGATTTTCAAGTAATCTATGGGGCTGGCAGGAGAAGCAAAATGAAGTATATAATCCAATTTTCCAGGCAGATGTACAAATTTGGTGACGTCGTGATGATGAAACTCAAACTGCTCCAAAGCAAAAAGATGTTCAATGTTTTTAAGGCTTCCGGTAATTAAGTTATCCATTGCAACGACATAAAAACCCTCTTTAATAAATCTATCACACAAATGTGAACCTAAAAAACCTGCGGCTCCTGTTATTAATACTTTTTTCATTTATTCATTAGGTTAACTTAACGACTAATAGGCCTTTTCCTCGCCAGAAATCGCATTTAACATTGTTTGCACAATTATTTTTAAATCTAAAAAGAAAGACCAGTTTTCTATGTAGAAAATATCAAATTTAATTCTATTCAAAATATCACTGTCTTTTTCAATCTCACCCCTATACCCCCTAATCTGCGCCAATCCGGTTATTCCCGGTTTTACAAAATGGCGCAGCATATATTTATCTACTTTGTTCGCATATTCATCGGTGTGTTTAAGCATATGGGGACGAGGCCCAACTACTGACATGTTGCCAAAAAGAACATTATAAAATTGAGGCAGTTCATCAATACTGGTACTCCTGATAAACCTTCCAATTCTAGTAACCCTCATATCATTCTTACCAGCTTGCTTATCGTCAGCGGCCCTGTTTACAGCCATTGATCTGAATTTGTAACATTGGAATTCCCGATTATCGACGCCCGTTCTTTTTTGAATGAAAAATACCGGTCCTTTTGACTCCAATCGGATTAATATTGCTAAAAGAGGCGCTATCCAAATTAACAATCCAAAAATAATGAACAATGAAAATAGAATATCGAAGGTTCTTTTTAAGAAAGCATTGATCGGGTTGTGCAACGGTATATCCCGTAAGGAAAGAATAGGGATATAGTCATAGTACTCAAACTTTAATTTTTTTGAGAATATATTCTTATTATCGGGTATAAATTTTAGAGTTTTAAGATTATTGTCCGCAAAATCTATGAAAGTCAACATCTCTTCATTTTCCAATGCAGAAACAGAACAATATATTTCATCGATATTATTATTGGCAATGTATATTAGACACTCCCGGATATCAAATCCCTCTTTTTCAGGGCAAAATTGCCTTTTAAATTCATAACCATACTCGACCCTGTCCTTAAATACACTTATTAATTGGTTGCTCATTTTATTTTTCCCAATTACGACAACATTTCTTATGTTGCCTTTGACACGCTCCCTATATCTCATTAATAAAACGTAATTGAGAAATTTTAAAATGGCAACTGCAATAAAAACATATATAAAATATGTACCCAATGCCAATCTGCTGATTATAGGTTGTTTAAAGAATCCTATAAAAGCATATAATATCAAGAAAAAGAAAACGAATTGCGTAAATAAATGCCTGAGTATATTGGTAACCTTTGTGTACCGGTATACTTCATAGAATTCTGTCTTAAGTGAAATTATGATCCAAGCCAAGGAAATATAACTATGAAAAAGTAAGGGAAACTTAAATTGAATGGGCAGTAAATATGCAAAAAGATTGACCACCAATAAGTCTATTAAATAAGAAATTGGGGTAATAAAACCTGAATATCTACCTTGTTTGAAAAACATTGTTCTTGCTAAGCTTGTACAACAAGCATATAAACAAATATAGTTTTTAAAATGAACATGGTGAAGACCTTTTATGGTCTTTAATCAAACAATTGATTTTTCATGATTTCAATAAAAATGAATGAAATCAAGTTCTTTCAATCATTTCATTTCAAGTGGTCAGAAGTCTTCCGGGGAAACAGATTTCCAATGGGTCAAAGCATGTTTAAAATCGTACTTAAACTCAAAATTTTGGTCTCTCAGATATTTTGGATCAATGTTGGTTGGGAATCCAGCCTTTTTTACACGAACAGGATGGATCTCTGTTTTCTTTCCAGTTATTTTTGATACCAATTGAAGGAAAAATGCAATTATGGCCAGAACATTAACCGATAATTTAAGCGTTGGCTTTTTGTAGTTAAACTCTTTCTTTACTATATCGACCATTTCATTCAATGGCACCAACGGATTTTCGGCATAATTGTATATAATCAACGCATCCTTTTTATTCATAGTGAACAACATACTATCTATTAGGCCATATACATATCCATAGGCTTTAATTACCTTACCTCCATTGGGTAAGACAAAAGTTCCTTTTTTTAAGGCTTTTATCATGCGGTATACATTGCCTGGATCTTTTGGACCAAATATGACACTAGGCCTTGCGATGATCAATCTACGAGAATTATCTTCCGCTAACCATTTTTGGTGTATTTTTTCTGCTAAAGCCTTTGAAATTCCATATGCGGTCTCAGGGTACAAGCTTGAATCTTCTGATCTTTTATTTAGAGATTTGCCGTACGGGGCTATACTACTAGTAAAAAAGAGGTTTTTGATATCTGTTTTCCTTGCAAAATCATTTACATTTTCGGCACCCGGAATATTGGTGTCGAAATATTCCTTGTATTGGTGTCCGGGCTCTCGATGTACTGCTGCGAAGTTGAAAATCCATGAATTTCGGGTATCTATTCCCGAAATATTGATATCAATGGGTTTCCTGACATCAATTGGCAAATAAGAAACAGAGGAATCATTTTCAAAGCCTTTTAATGGTTTGATATCACAAACCTTATATTTTGAGAATAAATCCTGATTCAATAATATTCGAAGCAAATTACAGCCAATGTAACCGGATCCGCCAAAAATAATCGCTACTCTCTCCATAAAACCTATTGAAATTGTGCTCTGATTTTTCTGTTTACAGCTCTACGGTCCTTGTCAAAGACCCAACCCCATTTGTTAAAGTATTTTATCATAGAGGTAATATGATAATATAATAATCTGGAGCTTTTGTAAGAACCTTTACCATGACTGTGGGTTATTGTAACATCTGGATAATAAACGGTCTTTGCTACTTTGTGTATTCGCCTAGTCAAATCAATATCTTCAGGATACATAAAAAACCGTTCATCAAACCCACCCACTTTTTGCAACACCTTACAATTAATGAACATAAAACAGCCCATTACATAGGGCACTTCAAAGGGATGGTCAAAATTCAAGAATCTTAACTCATATCTATTATCCAATTTATTTTGTAATGCTTTAATTGGAATAAAACGTCTTACAATGAGGTTGGCAGGAGTAGGTAACAATTTAGCCGAATATTGTATCGTGCCATCAGGATTAAATATTTTTGGGGCCAATAATCCAATTTCTGGATGTTCTAGCATGTAATTATAGATTTTATCCAAAATTCCGATATTAAAATCCACATCAGCATTCAACACCAAATGAAATTCGGAATTGGTTATAGCCTTATTCATTGCAATATTATGACCTGATCCGAATCCAAGGTTATTTCCGGTATGTATATATTCTATTTTTTCGTTCAAAGGGATACTACCCTTAATACCATCTGTGGGGGAATTATCGACCAAATAAATCTTCAGATTTAACTTTGATAATAGAAGGGTGTCAATCACATTTCTTATTTCGTCCAGGTCTGTATTGAACAAAACAATGGAAACAGATAGATTGTATTGCATGAAATCAGGATATAACTATTGGGGTTATTTTTCGAGTAAATAAATTGATAATGTGATTTTGACAAAAGTAAGAAACATATTGGGTTCCAAGCTTCAGATACGGACAAAATTGACAGGACATTAAAAATTTGTTACACGATGCTTAAATTATCATATTCAAATTAGGATTGGCCAGAATCGACGTTGCTTTAGTGGTTTTTGGCCCTGATACAATAAAATCAATATCTAATCCCCGTTTTCTTTTAAGCTCATATGAATTTCCTTAACAAATAATAAACCAGTTTAATTCTAATTGCGATTTTCTTTACTAGTGAATTTGAGCTTTTCCCCCCTGTCTCAGAGGCGTTTTCACCATGTCTGCGGTAATAAATAAGAGGTTTTTTTATAAAATGGGTTTTCCCACTAAGCTCGGCAACCATTGCGATCCAAATGTCATGCATGTAAATATCTTTTGGGAAAGGAAGGGCTTCATCCAAGATTTTACGCCTAAAACCCATAGTGGCTCCAATATAATTGTTCTTTATGATATTTTTCAATACCCCTGTTCTTTTTTTAGAGTCGGCATACATTACCTGTGTTTCTTGGATAGAATCGCAGAATACTTCTAAGTTCGTAAATACCAAATCATATTTTTTTAAATATAAAAGACAGTCTTTTACTTTTGAATCATGCCAAATATCATCCTGGTCAGAAAGAAAAATATAATCCCCTTTCGCCTTCTTCAGAGCGTTTTCGAAATTTTTAATGATATTTCTACCGCTTGAATTAAAAACCTTGATTCTTGAATCATTATATGATGAAAGAATATTCAAAGTACTATCGTCCGAACCATCATCAGAAACTATTAATTCGTCATTTGGTCCTAATTGGTGCAGAATTGAATCCAATTGTTCTTTTATGTATTTCTCGCCATTATAGGTGGCCATGCAAACAGAAACCATCATGTTCTATATACCAGTTTTTTGCCTTCAAAAAATGCAAAGATTACACAATAGACCAATTGAAAAGAGATTCCGGTTACAGTTAACATATTTGAGAATATATTCAGCAAAACTATGACCGATAGAATTGAGATTGTAGTTATGTGATAGCTGCTTTTTTTACTTACTAAAAATAAAATCACGATTACATAAATCAACAGATTTGCTAGAAAAAGCAAATATGGGCCATACCATTCAACGTATGCATATGATCTTGCATAGGTCGTTCCGACAGTTAACCAAGGGGCGATTCTTTTAAGATCTCTTTTAGAAATATCCAAGGGTACGCCCAGATTTTTAGAAATAATACGCGGTAAATTCTCATAAAAGAAAAACCCAATAAAGTCATATTCCTCAACATTGCTCTTATTTACGGTATTCTGAAAATTTGCAAGTGGAGATGCTACATAAAGGTAGGTCCAATAGTATTCCTTAGGTATGGATGATTCCATGAATTCCTCCGTGGCTTTACTTTGTGTATAAATATATTCTCCCCCCGATCTTAAATTGCCAATCACTCCAAATAAAAACAATCCGACGAACCCTAAAAGGACCAACTTTGTCTTATTTAAAAAACCGATTCTATCCTTGAAATGTAAATAAATGAATAAGGAGGTCAACACGCCCAAAACCATAATGCTTCGGCTTAAAATCAGTAGTGCAGGCAAATAGAGAAAAATATTATACCACAATACCTTTCTGTCTTTTGTCGACATGTAGGTTGTGAACGTATGTGCAATTAAAAAGGAATTGAAGGAGATTAAGATGCCGTGCAATATGGGAATTCCGAATTCCGTATAATCTATTGCAGGTCTACCTGTTACTATAGCTAATATTGGCAAATCCCTTTCAAAGAGCATCTCTACCACATAAAAAAAAAGAAGCAGATAAAACCATACGGAAATCCGATTTACCTTGGTACGGGATTCCGTTCTACTGATCAACTTTAACTTGTCAACTATAATTCCGAATGAAAGAAAAAAGATAAAAGTAATTGCAAAGAACAATTTCATTTCAAATGTCAAGTCTGGGTAAATATCGGACCATTCCAACGTGTATATCAAAAAAACCAGAGTGAATCCCAGTACATAGATGTAAAAGGGGTTTTTGAGCATTTTCAACATCTTGGTGGTATTTTAACCTATAGTGAATTCCGGTAGACGTAAAATTCAATGCAATCTACAGAATATATGCAAATCTTCATTATAATTAGTCAATTCTTATTAGCAATCTTGATGAAAGATGCCAAAGATCGTCGAGACAATACAAAGTATTATACATGTCATTGAGCTGCTCATCATTTACACACCTCAAAATTAGCGCTGCTAAAGTTATACAAAAATGTACGATGTAAATTTCTAGTTCAAAGATCAATACTTTTTTCGTTATAGCTAACAATACCAATCCCAGAGCCCAAAATCAATTGGGTGCTTTGATTAAGACGTAAATTAAAATTGATCACAAATTACAAGAGTGAAGAGGCTAACACCAGCGGCCATTTAATAAGCTATGGCAATCGCCCTTTTTTGTTCATAATCACTGTTCTATCGTCCCTTTCGGAGAGGATTAAAAACAAAAAACATAATACATATAAAGGCTTTGAAGTTTGAAGAATTGATTCAGTTAAGGAGATATACCCCAAACCAAACAGAAAGAGTACCAAAACCTGGTCTCTATGACGCCTGGTCCTAAACATAAAAAATACAAATCCCCCAAGTAGAACTATAACGCCCACTACCCCAATTTCCAATAAAAATGTCAAAAATTGATTATGTGAATGGTTGAGTTCTACTGGGGTATAAATACCTTCCTGAGCAAAAGAGCCTTGGCTATGCAATATTCTATCTGATTGACCCATCCCATAACCAAATAGCGGTTTTTTCTTTATAGCTTCCCATGTTACCGACCATAATCTATTTCTACTCTCGTCTGTTTTTTGAATATTACTTATCAAAAAAAATGTAAATACACTGAAGAACACAACGTTTAATATAATTCTCTTTTTATAACCCAATTGTAAGAATGAATTTACCAAGAAAACAACATAAATCACCAAACAAATCCTAGTAGCGGTTAAGACTATAAATAACAGGAGAAGAACATGATACATATATACCGTTCTTATATTCACCTGATTTCTTCTGTAAAGCTCCTGTATCAGCAGCATTCCTGCTAAACCAAAAAATGATAAAAATGCAGCATGATCATAGTACAACCAATTTCTAATATCACCGCTATAAACCTTGATGTTCTCGTAATAATCTAAAATTCCCATGGCATAAAAATCATTAAACCTAAGAAAAAAACCAATCCCAGATGCTACCATCATTGCATTTAATATCAAAAGAAAAAATACATAATACTTATAGGTCTCAAATTTTGGGAGTACGACTGTCGACGACAAGAATGCAAATAACAAATAGGCCAAATGCATATCGATGACAGATAAACTGCGGGGTCTGCCAAATAGTGCCAAAACACAAAATACTCCAACAAAGACCAATGCTACTGAATCTTTAAAGTTGGGTCGTTTCCCTTTAAGTACTTTAATTAAGCCATATAAGCAGATAAGTATGGCACACAACGTAGTCCATGCAATTTTCAAAGGAATGCTAATAATAAAAAGCAAAAGGAGCAGATTCAATAATCTAATTTGAGAGAATCTTATCCCGTTTTTCATACTGAAAAGAAACAATACAAAAAAGGGAGCTAGCAAGGCCACGGTAAATATCCATTTTTGCAATACAAATTCTATCAAAGGGGAAAATACCAGATATGGATCAAACGGGCGAATATCTTTCTTGAATCCAATAGTTTGATTCTTCTTATCCAGAACAATTGAACCACTATTGTTGAACAATCGGGAGAACACCTGCTCTTGGTTCAGCACTACTGCCTTGTCATTGAATATTAAATGTAATTGTTTTATCGCTGTGGGCTTAATATCAATGTCATTCCCAAAATCTATCCTGAACTTTTTTATAATCCGGTCAGAATCCGGTATTGCAAAAAGCAAGGTGTCAGAAGTTGAACTTGCATTTTTCAATTTGTTCTTATCGTCGAACTTTTTCGAATATGTAAATAAAAGTGATGCGTCGATCCTTGAATCGGTCTCAATGACAAACTTGAAGGCTTTAAAATTATACTTAAGGTCTTGCTTAATATAATATGAGTATACCGAGGTAAGAATAACCGAAAATAAAATACAGAGAGGTAATAGGTAAAGTAGCCGGTTTTCCCAATTAGATCTTAATTTCATTTTACCTCTCTTGACTTATTTCCAAATATCAACAATATCATTTCTAAAAACAGGCTCCTTGATTATTAGCAGTGTTGATTGTAAATAGAAAGGCAATGCTTTTAGTTATTGCCTAGATTTTCATTCAATGCGATTACCAACGCTATGTGGTTATCAAATTTAATACTATTTCCGGCCGCATCAATTTGTTCCGAAGAATTATTGGTCGCATCAGGACCTTGAATCGACATAAAGAGATAATCGTAATTCGGGGTGAATGTAATGCCCGTAGGTTCGGCCCCAATCGGTGCAATACCAAATAATTTGATTTTTGGTTTGTCTTGGGTATGACCATTTTCTACTACCCAAATATAATTATTCGATCCATCTTGCAAAACCCATAAATTACCTTCACCA
>CAZHJO010000060.1:0-10529 GCA_964532755.1 uncultured Maribacter sp.
TAGTTCTATTTTTGAGAATAAGATGCAGAAACAGCTTCCAAATGGTCATTTTGCAGTATTGTATCGGACAAATTCACAATCCAGGGCCATTGAAGATGCTCTAAGAAAGAGAGATATTCCCTATCGCATTTATGGTGGGCTTTCTTTTTATCAACGAAAGGAAATAAAAGACGTATTGTCTTATTTACGGTTGGTTATTAATCCAAAGGATGAGGAAGCGTTAAAAAGAATAATCAATTTCCCCACAAGAGGCATTGGTCAGACTACGATTACTAAATTGGTAGTCGCTGCTAATCATTATGATCGATCCATATTCGAGGTTATGGAAAATTTAGACCGAATAGATCTTAAAATCAATGCAGGAACTAAAAGAAAATTAGAGGACTTTGTGACCATGATCAAAAGTTTTCAGATCATGAATGCAGGAGCCGATGCTTTTACCTTGGCGGAGCATGTTGCCAAGAAAACGGGAATTCTACTTGAATTTAAAAAAGACGGCACTCCAGAGGGGATTGCACGAATGGAGAATATTGAAGAACTACTCAACGGCATAAAGGATTTTGTTGAAGGTCAGAAAGAATTGGCCGATGCAACCGGCGATATTACCGAGTTTCTTGAAGACGTAGCATTGGCTACTGATTTGGATAAGGACACAGGTGATGATGACCGCGTAGCGCTAATGACCATTCATTTGGCGAAAGGCCTTGAATTCCCTTATGTTTATATAGTAGGTATGGAGGAGGATCTTTTTCCTTCGGCGATGAGTATGAACACACGAAGCGAATTGGAAGAGGAACGACGTTTATTCTATGTGGCATTGACAAGGGCAGAAACCCAAGCATATTTAACATATACACAAAATCGCTATCGCTGGGGTAAATTGATCGATGCGGAACCCAGTAGATTTTTAGAGGAAATTGATGAACAATATGTTGAGAATTTGACCCCAATTGATAGTGGATATCGTTATAAATCGTTGATTGATGCTGATATTTTCGGTGAGGTAGATAAAAGTAGATTGCGTACTATAAAGCCAAAAAAAGGCACTCCGCCCTTAGTTGGCAGACCAAATGCAACCCAACTGCGTAAGTTGCGAAAACTTAAACCAGAACTTTCAAAACCTATAGGAAATACCAATGTCATTGACCCTAACCTTTCTGAAGGAACAGTCGTTAATCACACTCGTTTTGGCAGAGGGGTCGTACTTAAAGTAGAAGGTGCGGGAAATGATAAGAAGGCCGAAATTAAATTTGAGAAAGGGGATATTAAAAAATTATTATTACGCTTTGCCAAATTGGAGGTACTCGCTTCTGAATAACATAACCTGCCATTAACCAATACTTGTTCAGCTCATGAATAAACAGCATTTCAAATACTTACTTCTCTTAGCAATATTAGGCATGATCTTAGGCTGTCTAGATTTGACAATAAAAGAAGTTGAGTTGGGAGAAGAAGAGAGTTCCGGCGTCATCGAAGGAGTAGATGTGAATGACCCCGATTATTGGAACAGTGCCGAATTGGTTTGGAGTGATGAGTTCAATGGCAACAGTCTTTCTGAAATGAATTGGAAGTTCGAAACCGGTCAACACGGCTGGGGTAACAATGAATGGCAGAATTACGTCGCAAATGACAATGTTGAAGTAAGTAATGGTACACTGAAAATAATTGCAAAAAAAATAGGAACAGGTCAAAAAGTTGGTGATTATACTTCGACAAGACTAAACAGTAACAAAGCATTTACCTTTGGTCGAATGGAGATCAGAGCGAAAATACCAGCAGATAAGGGTAGGGGTCTGTGGCCTGCCTTATGGATGCTAGGCAGTAACATATCTAGTGTTGGTTGGCCAGCTTGCGGTGAGATTGATATGATGGAATATGTGAGTTATGATCCTAAAACGGTTCATTTTACCATTCATAGCACTGCCAATAATCATGTTAACGGAACACAAGTAACCTCAGGACCTGTTGCACTCGATACGGTTGAAGAGAAATTTCACGCATATGGGTTGCTTTGGACTGAAAACTATTTGAAGTTTTACGTTGATGAGATTGACAATGTCACATTTGCTTTTCAAAGACCTTTTAGCTATAATGATAATAATTGGCCTTTTTCAAAACCGTTTTATTTTTTAATGAATATTGCGGTGGGTGGCAATTGGGGTGGTCTTGAAGGGGTCAATGACGCCGTTTTTCCCGCAGTTATGGAGGTGGATTATGTTCGAGTATACCAAGTAAACCAAAAATGATAAATGTAGTTTCTCCATCATGTCCGAATTTATAAGAATATATGAACAGAATCCAAACCCAAGAGCAATTGAAAGGGTTGTTCAGGTCCTAAGAAAAGGAGGGCTTGTCATTTATCCTACAGATACCGTTTACGGCCTTGGTTGCGATATTACGAACACCAGGGCATTGGAGAAAATAGCGAGAATCAAGGGCATTAAATTGGCCAAAGCCAATTGGTCGTTTATATGCGCGGATCTAAGCAACCTATCAGACTATGTTCGGCAAATAGATAATTCTACCTTTAAGATTCTGAAGCGGGCATTGCCAGGGCCTTATACTTTCGTTTTACCGGGAAGCAATAGTTTACCTAGGGATTTTAAGAAGAAGAAAACAGTAGGTATTCGAATCCCCGAGAACAATATCGCACAAGCTTTGGTGCGGGAATTGGGGAATCCAATAGTTTCAACATCAATATATGATGAAGATGAATTATTGGAATATACCACCGATCCAGAGTTGATTTATGAGAAATGGAAGAATCTTGTGGATGTGGTAATCGACGGGGGTTATGGCGACAATGTGGCCTCAACTGTGATTGATTTATCAGCGGAAGAACCTGTAGTACTTCGAGAGGGCAAAGGAAGCTTGGATATTTTTTAAACTGAGACTATTGTATAAAAAAATCGCCCTGATTGTATTATCAGGGCGATTCTTTTTGTGTCAACATCAACCTAGTTGATGGCAGGATCTTTCATTCCTTCCTCTATCATACTATAGAATTGATCTAGTTTAGGAAGAACTACGATTCTCGTTCTTCTGTTCTTTGATTTTTCGGAAACTGAAACAGGAATATATTCTGATCTACCCGCAGCGGTCATGCGCTTGGGGTCAACTTGGAAGTCGTTCTGTAATATTCGTACAACTGCGGTTGCGCGTTTTACACTCAAATCCCAGTTATCCAAGAGAATTCCTTTTCGATAAGGCACATCATCCGTATGTCCTTCAACCATGAATTCAAAATCTGGCTTGTTATTAACGACTTTGGCTACTTTACCCAGCACTTCCTTAGCTCTGCTGGTAATATTATAACTACCGCTACTGAATAATAATTTATCGGAGATTGACACAAACACAACACCTTTTTCTACACTGATTTCAATATCCTCATCATCCAAATTCCCTAAAACCCCTTTTAAGCTCTGTACCAAGGAAAGGTTGACAGAATCTCTTCTAGTAATTGCATTTTGTAATTTTCTAATGGTAAGATCTTTTTCTTGAAGACTCTCCAATGATTTTTCAAGGTTTTCAGCACCTTTCGTCGTTAGGGTAGTCAAATTACCCATGTTGTTGATCAATTCTTGATTGTTCGCCTTTAAGAAGGCATTTTGATCTTCAAGCGTTTGTAATCTTGAGGTTGCTGTGGCTTTGTCCTCAAGGCAACTGTTCAATTTTACCGTTGCAGAATTCAACAAATCCTGGGCTTCTTTGTGTTTGGCCTCTAAATCTGCATACTTCTTTTGTGAAACACATGATAACATTAGTGTTACTCCTAATAAGCCTAAAATAATTTTTCTCATGATAATGTGTATAACTAAGTATTAATTGTTTGGTATTCTACCGTTGTATCTAATTCAGCCCCAAAATTATGCAATTAGAGCGCCTTAGATTCGGCAAAATTAGTTAATCTTTTACTAAAATGTTAAATTTCTTTATGTGATGTACGAAATAGGACCATACAATGGATTTTGTCACATAGTATTTTTTTATAAAATTACGTTTTTCACGCTTCCTGTACATCCGTCCAAAATTAGTGTAGAAATTAATATGCGCCCTTATTATAGCGAAGCAGTGTTTGAACTTAAATTGAAAAATAAATCGAATTCCTGCAACGGCATCCAACAATAGTCTTAGGATTATAATGAGAAATGCTTTTCTTCGAGGAAGATTTTTTGTTATTGAAAAGAGCGAATTCCTAAAATTCAAAAAAGTCTTTTTAGGATTCATATTACTAAGGGTTGACCCCCCTAAATGGTATACTTTTGAAGCACCGGTATAATACACCTTATAACCAGCGTTCTTGGCCCTCCAGCATAAATCCACTTCTTCTTGGTGTGCAAAATAATCCTCATCAAAACCGCCTAGACTTCTAAAGACCTCGCTTTTGATAAACATACAGGCACCTGTCGCCCAAAAAATTTCCCTGGTATCATCGTACTGGCCTATATCCTTTTCTAATTCCTGGAAAATTCGGCCGCGACAAAATGGGTAACCCAACTGATCTATAAATCCACCAGCGGCTCCTGCATATTCAAAATATTCCTTATGTAATAAATCTAAGATTTTCGGTTGAATTATAGCTGCATCCGGTAGCGTTTCAAATGCTTCCACAATAGGCTCCAACCAATTGGGGGTCACCTCAACATCAGAATTCAAAAGACAGAATATATCGGCCTCCACTGATTGTAACGCATCATTATAGCCCTTTGCAAAACCACCATTGACAGGGTTTTGGATCAATTGTATTTGCGGGTAATTCGTTTTAACATAAGCTACTGATCCATCAGTCGATGCATTGTCGGCTACATAGATATCCGCATTGTTTGAATATTGAATAACCAAAGGTAGGTATCTTTCCAAAAGTACCTCTCCATTCCAATTAAGTATGACAACGGCTATTCTCAAAACGCTTGCAAATTAACGGCTAAAATCAGGAATTTGTTTTAAAAAGGTATATTTTTCTTCACTATAGTCCAATTTGCAATAAAAATGCTGCAGACCGTTAGTGACCATAAGAAATTCTGCGTTTAACTGCATGTTGTATCTCGCAATTTGGTCAAAGGCCTGTTGAGTAATCGGTATCTTTGGTGACTTGCACTCTACAAGAACGGTTATATTCCCAATCGAATCAAAAACAACGATGTCATAACGTTTTTTAATCGAATTGACCGTTAGTTGTTTTTCTACATTGATAAGACTTTTGGGATATTTTTTGTCATGAATCAAGAATTGAACAGCATTTTGTCGTACCCATTCCTCAGGTTGTAAAATGACAAACTTTTTACGAATTGAGTCAAAAATATGGACTTTATTTTCGCTATTTTTGAAACGAAAGTCATAAGCCGGAAAGTTAAGCGGTTGCATGGGACAAATTTGATGATTTTTTTTGGATGGATGAAGTAAAACAAATAGTTGCGGATATTAGCAATGGAAATATCAGGCCTTTATATTTTCTGTTCGGTGAAGAACCCTATTATATTGATAAGATATCGCAGTTCATTGAAAAAAATGTCTTGTCGGAAGAAGAAAAGGGATTCAATCAAATGGTACTTTATGGAAAGGAAGTAGGCATAGATGAAATTATAGGTAATGCCAAACGTTATCCCATGATGGCCGAAAGGCAAGTAGTTATTGTTAAAGAAGCCCAGGAACTATCGCGAACCATAGAACAACTCGTTGATTATGTCGAGAATCCCCAGCCTACAACAGTTTTGGTGCTTTGCTATAAATACAAAAAGCTAGATAAGCGCAAGAAATTATACAAATCAATTAGCAAACACGGGGTGTTGTTTGAAAGTAAGAAGCTATATGAAAACCAGGTATCCGAATGGCTGAGGAGAGTACTTCATGGTAAGGGATATAGTATTTCCCATAAGGCTGCTATCCTATTGGTTGAATACTTGGGAACTGATTTAAGCAGGATAAGTAAGGAATTGGAAAAATTAACATTGGTGCTGCCAAAGGAAAGTCAAATTACACCTGCGGATATTGAAGAACATATTGGTATCAGTAAAGATTATAACAATTTTGAACTTAAAAAGGCCATTGGGGAAAGAAACGTACTTAAAGCCACTAGGATTGTAAACTATTTTGCCCAAAATCCAAAAGACAACCCTTTTGTATTAACCGTAACATTATTGCATAACTTTTTCTCACAGTTATTACAATATCATGGATTAAATGACCATTCTCCAAAAAATGTGGCAAGTGCATTAAGGGTCAATCCATATTTTGTTGGCGAGTACCAAACCGCAGCAAAGAACTATCCAATGAAGAAAGTCAGTTTGATCGTCTCCCATTTACGGGAAATGGATCTAAAAGGTAAAGGAGTAGGGGCTACAGCCATTCCACAATCTGACCTGCTTAAGGAGTTAATGGCAAAGATATTCTAGTTATTTTTTATCAATACTGAACTTCCCCGGTCCCAAAAGGATGATGATAATGAAGAATGTCAAAAACAGAAAAGCCTTTTCCTTTGTTCCAAATGGGTCGGCGGAGTGAACAATAAGACCGGCAACCAACATCGTAATGGCTGGAGGAATTGCCATCCATCGGGTTTTAAAACCAATGATAATTAAAATTGGACAAACAAACTCACCGATAACAGCCAGAAAAAGGGAAGGAGTCGCACCTATACCAATTGGATCTCCGAATTCGAAGTTACCACTTATCAATTTTTGAAATTTGGGAATGCCATGCGTCAATAACATTGCAGAAGGAGCAACTCTCAATAGTGCTAGACCAATATTCGTTTGAAGGTTATTTTTCATAATAGTAAAATTTGAAGCAACTAAAAGTACCAATTTTTTAATAAACTAAAAAGAAGGTTTAAAGTTGAAATAGAATCCAGTTAATGTTATATTTATTAAATTAAAATTTAGTAATTAATCAAGTCATCAATCATGAAAAAAATTGTTATTGTTTTACTGGGTTGTCTTTTTGTTTCTCAAACACAAATTGCCCAAAGTTTCGAATTTAAGGCCGATAAAATCGATATACCTTATGAAAGATTTGTATTGCCAAACGGACTCACTTTGCTAGTGCATGAAGATCACAAGGCCCCGATTGTGGCCGTTAATGTTTGGTACCATGTCGGTTCTAAAAACGAAAAGCCAGGGAAAAGTGGTTTTGCCCACTTGTTTGAGCACTTGATGTTCAATGGTAGTGAGAATTTCAATGATGATTATTTTCAGGCGTTAGAGCGCATAGGTGGTACCGATTTGAACGGTACTACAAATTCGGATAGAACCAATTATTTTCAGAATGTACCTGTATCTGCATTGGACCAGGTTTTATTTTTGGAGTCGGATCGTATGGGACACCTGTTAGGAGCTGTAGATCAAGAATTATTGGATGAACAACGAGGTGTCGTCCAAAATGAAAAACGTCAAGGGGAAAATCAGCCTTATGGCAAGCAATGGGATCTCTTGACCAAGGCAATGTACCCTAAAGGACATCCCTATTCTTGGACCGTAATTGGCGAGATGGAAGATTTGAATGCGGCCTCGTTAGAAGATGTACATGAATGGTTCAAGGCTTACTATGGCGCAGCCAATGCTGTTGTTGCAGTAGCTGGGGACATAAATCCTCAAGAAGTCTATAAAAAGGTATTGAATTATTTCGGTGATATTCCTTCAGGCCCCACTATTGAAAGACAAGAAGTGAATATTCCGATACATAATGGTGACACCTATCAAGAGTACGAGGACAGGGTACCTGAGACTAGAATCCTGTTTGCCTGGAATACCCCTCAATTTGGGCATAAGGAAGATATTCATTTTGATTTGATTGCATCAATACTTACTAGTGGTAAAAATTCGAGATTGTACAAGAAACTTGTGTATGAAGACCAAACAGCAAGTGCGGTGGTGTCGTTTCAGTCCTCAAGTGAAATTGCCAGTAATTTTATTACCTGGGCCAATGTTAAACCTGGAGTGGATGCAGAACAGGTCCGAATTCAATTGCAATCAGAAATTGATAAATTGGTAAATGAGGGGCCAACTGAAGCTGAATTAAAAAGAGTAAAAGCCGCTTATTTTTCGAGTTTCATAAAAGGTTTGGAACGGATAGGAGGTTTTGGTGGGGTTTCTGATATTTTAGCTTCGAACGAAACTTATTTTGAAGATGCGTCTTACTATAGAACGGTATTGAAATACGTAGAGGATGCGAGTACCCAGGACATTCAAAAGACAGCACAGAAATGGTTGACCCGTGGTAAACATACCTTGGTTTGCAATCCGTTTCCTGACTACAGCGTTGGGGAATCAACTGTTGATCGCTCTAAATTACCCGAATTGGGAGCTCCTAAAAGTTCAAAATTCCCAACCTTGGAAAGAGATGAATTATCGAATGGTCTGAATATAGTCTTGGCTAAAAGAAAAGGAGTATCTACCGTTGTAATGCGTTTAATGGTCGATGCAGGCTATAAAACAGACCATTTGGCCAGTCCAGGTACTGCGGCGTTGGCAATGAATTTATTGGATGAGGGGACTAAAGATCGTACTTCGCTCGAAATTAATGAACAATTGCAATTATTAGGGGCAAGTATAAGTACATTCTCAAACCAGGATAACTCTACGGTTTATATGAATACCTTGAAACCAAGCTTGGATGCTAGTATTGACTTATTTTCAGATGTAATTTTAAATCCAGCTTTTCCTTCGAAGGAATTCGATAGGTTAAAAACTGAGCAGATCAATACTATTAAGAAGGAGAAATCACAGCCATTTTCGATGGCCCTTCGAGTAATGAATAAATTGTTGTATGGCGAAGCGCACCCTTATAGTAATCCCTATACTGGTACGGGCTATGAATCGACCGTAGAAAAATTAACTAGAGATGATGTTCTGAAGTTTTATAATTCTTGGATGAAGCCTAATAATGCCACTATAGTTGTTACCGGAGATGTTGAAATGAGCGAGCTCAAAAGTAAATTACAAAAGTCATTGGGTAAGTGGAAAAAGGGAAATGTCCCTACAATTACTTTTTCCCAACCTAAAACCAATACAAAGAATACCCTCTATCTGATGAATAGACCAGAATCGCTTCAATCAGTAATTATTGCTGGCCATTTAACCGAAAAGTACGGTGATGTCTCTGAGATTGCCCTTGAACAAATGGTAAGCATTCTTGGAGGTGATTTCACTTCACGCATAAATATGAACTTAAGGGAAGATAAGCATTGGGCATACGGAGCTGGTGGCCTGGTTTTAGGATCAAAAGAGGAACGTCCGTTCATCGTTTATGCCCCTGTTCAAACTGACAAGTCTGCGGAATCAGTGACCGAATTAAGAAAGGAAATATCTGAATTTGTAACGAGCAGGCCTGCGACCCAAGAAGAATTGGACAAAGTAAAAACCAATCAAATATTAAAATTACCAGGTCAGTGGGAAACCAATAGTTCTGTCAATAGTTCTGTTGCCAATCTGGTTCGTTATAGTTTACCGGATGACTATTATCAAAAATATGATGAAAACGTACGTAATCTATCAATTTCGGATATCAACAAAGTTAGTAAGACCGTAGTTAAACCCGAAGCTGTAAATTGGTTTATGGTAGGGGATAGGGCAAAGATCGTCAGTAAACTGGATGAATTGGGATTTGACAATATTATTGAAATTGATGCCGATGGAAATCCCCTTGAAGTTATTGTTAAAGGACCAGAAAAAGAAATAAGGAATTAGGAAGTAAGAACCCCGCTAAGAAGCGGGGTTTTTAATTATCTTAGTTTTGGAAATTCACTGGGATTGGCCTCATGCATTATGCCATAGGCTTTTTCAAATATATCCTCTGCATTGGGCTTTGAAAAATAGTCTCCATCTGTACCATAGGCAGGTCTGTGTGCCTTGCCAGTCAAGGTTTGTGGAGCACTATCGAGATATTCATAGGCACCTTGATTTTCAATAATCTCATCGAGCAAGTAAGCCGAGCAGCCTCCCGGAACATCTTCATCAACAATCAACAATCTATTTGTTTTTTTAATACTTTTAAAGGTATCGTGATTAATATCAAAAGGAAGTAAAGTTTGGGCATCGATTACTTCGGCATCGACACCTACTTCTGCAAGTTCTTTTGCAACGCGCAGGACAATTCTAACGGTTGATCCATAAGAAACGATGGTAAGGTCATTACCTTCCTTCAAAGTTTCAACAACACCAATGGGCGTACAGAATTCGCCAAGATTTGAAGGCTTTCTTTCTTTGAGACGATAACCATTGAGGCTTTCTATAACCAATGCTGGTTCATCACTTTTCAATAATGTGTTATAAAAACCTGCAGCTTGGGTCATATTTCTTGGCGCAAGAATGTACATGCCACGCAAGAGGTGAATCAATCCACCCATTTGGGAACCTGAATGCCAAATACCTTCAAGTCTATGCCCACGTGTCCTCACAATTAATGGGGCTTTCTGTTTTCCAAATGTTCTATAAAGCATAGTTGCCAAATCATCTGTCAGCGGGGATATGGCATAGAAGATATAGTCCAGATATTGAATTTCGGCAATAGGCCGTAATCCTCTAAGTGCC
>CAZHJO010000061.1:0-10519 GCA_964532755.1 uncultured Maribacter sp.
AGGGGGTGGTCTAGAACTGGCTATGGCCTGTCATTTCAGGGTGGCGAGTGATAATGCCAAAATGGGTTTGCCCGAAGTATCGCTTGGCGTTATACCGGGCTATGGGGGCACCCAACGATTACCGCAATTAGTGGGGAAAGGTAGGGCAATGGAAATGATCTTGACTGCCGGAATGATCAATGCTGAGCAAGCTTTGGATTACGGTCTTGTGAATCATGTCGTTCCACAGGATGAATTGTTAGGTCTCTGTGTTAAACTAGCTAGCAAAATATCGAATAATTCTCCCGTTGCCATTCGCTATGCAATAAAAGCCGTAAATGATTGTTTTAACAATAGTATTAACGGATACGCCTCGGAAATCAATGCTTTCGGAAAGTGCTTTGGAACCGACGATTTTAAAGAAGGGACCACAGCTTTTATGGAAAAAAGAAAGGCTGATTTCCCGGGTAAATAATAGTCTTAAAAATCATACTTATGAGTTTGCGAAAAAGTATGTCCTTGCTTTTCTTCATAGTTGTTTCAGGTGTAATGACCGCACAGGATATTCCTCTTGATTTCGCCATTGGTGAAAAATATAATGATAGGTATAAATATTCTAATCTCTTAACCATTTCTGAAGATGGTACAGGGGGTACGTTCCTCGTAAGATCGTATTATACTGGTGTTATTCTTAGACCCAAAGGATATTTCATTGAACATTATGATGCCAATATGCAGCTGATCAATGAGTATAATTATAAGCTCAGAGATGCGAACTTGGTAGATGGTTACGTCGCCAACGGACAGATTTATCTTATCTTTTTGGATTATGATTATGAGGCCTTGGCTTACCAATACTCCGTACATCGAAGTCCACTTTCAGGTATGAATTTTACAAGGGAATCCTTGTTGACCATCCCTTCAAAGGAGGTTTCCAATCCTCTGGATAAAAACTACTATAACCGAAATTTTTCATCGGGCTTTACAACATCTGTAATTTTCAATGATAGAAAGAATGCCTTTGTAATCAGTGCGCATTTTAAAAAAGGGAAAAACAACAAACATTTTATTTATCTATTCAACTCAAGTTTAAAAAAAGTAATAGGGCACGATTTTTCAGCTGAAGTTGAAGAGAAGAATTACGCCTTTGAAAATGTCGCTTTTTCCAATAATTTGGAAGAGGTCTATATCGTTGGCAAGGCGTATTTCAAGAAAAAACGTTTTCAGGCTACCGAAAGAAAGTTCCAATATGAATTGATCAAAGTAAATCGAAGTGGTGCACAGACACTGACTTTCGACGGTCCTGGAAAATTTTCAGAGGCCTTGATTCCCATTGTAAAAGGGAATGAACTGTTGTGTGTTGGTTTTTACGCGAATCGAAAGGACAATAGATATAATGGATTGGCATATTTTAATATAAATCCTAATACACTCACCCTAAACTCAAAAAAATACAGCCCTTTTTCAGAACAATTCATGATGGACAAATTTGGGCGTGAAGATGATAAGGTAATTAAGAATCTTGTTTTCAAAAATGTTGATGTATCCAATGATGGGGGAATACATTTTAATGCCGAGGAGTATTTTGTGACCTCGAGTGTTCAGGCAAATTCCAGTGGAGGGAGGGTCAAGGTAACAAGATACCATCATAACGATATTGTTAGTGCGAAGCTCAGTAACACAGGGGACATGTTATGGGCAAGAAATATAAACAAAGCCGAAGTAACCCAGGGTGATGGGGCTTATACCTCCTATTGCTCTTATACCAAAGACGGTAATACCTACTTCTTTATAAGTACGGCAGCTGAGAATCCGCAATTATTAAGTGGCGATCGGTTGATTTTTAAGCAGGGATTAAGCCGCAACCGAAACGTCTTTGTAATCAAGCTCGACACCAATGGGCATCTCAGTTACAAAAAATTAATAGATGATAAAGAAGCGCGATTGCCATTAATGGTATCCATGCCATTGGTCAATACCTTGGAAAACAAAATACTATTCTACGCAAAAAGAGGAAGTAAAAAACAATTGGTCAAAGTTTCTCTTAATTAACGGAATACATGTTCATATATAGGATATAATCCATAAATTTGGAATAAATCCTAAATTGAAAACTACAAATTACACGAAAGGTAGGGGGGCACAGCAATATGTGCCCAATAAATTTTTACAATTCATTCATGAATCGCGTGATGATTTCCTCGAATTCTGCCGTATTGAGGGTGAGGAGGCACATCGTAGCAGGACCAATTACCTTCCCATTTTTCCAAAAACCATTGTAAACAAAGTTACGAGCCCAGATGTAGGGATGAAATTTTCACTCAATCCTTATCAAGGCTGTGAACATGGTTGTATATATTGCTACGCGAGAAATACACATGAATTTTGGGGATATGGCACCGGATTGGATTTTGAACAACAAATTTTAATCAAAAAAGATGCCCCAAGGCTTTTAGAGGAAAAATTGAAAAGTAAAAGATGGAATGCCGAGACAATTGTACTATCCGGTAATACGGATTGTTACCAACCTGCCGAGAAAAAATTCGAAATTACCAGGGAGTGCCTAAAGGTATTTTTAAGGTACCAACATCCTGTGGGCATCATTACCAAAAACGCCTTGATTTTAAGGGATTTGGATATTTTAAAAGAACTTGCCGAGAATCAGTTGATAGGGGTTAATATTTCTATTACCTCCTTATTGGAAGATACACGTAGAATATTGGAACCGAGAACGGCCACTATTAGTAGACGATTGGAAACTATACGGATATTGTCCGAGAATGGCATTCCTGTCAATGCCATGTTAGCCCCCATTATCCCAGGTATCAATAGTCATGAGATCATGAATATGGCAAAAGCGGTCTCAAACAATGGGGCGCTTTCCTTTGTTGTTATTATGGTCAGGTTAAATGGCGCTATAGGGCATATTTTTACTGATTGGATCCGTAGGACCATGCCCGGTAAGGCCGATAAGGTCCTTAATTTGATAAAGGCTTGTCACGGGGGCAATTTGAATGATAGTCGTATTGGCATTCGGGGCCGAGGAGAAGGTAAAATAGCAGAACAGATCCATGATTTGGCTCGCTTGGCAAAGCACACCTATTTTAAGGATAAGGAATTTCCTAAACTTAACAAAGATCTTCATGCTCAATACAAAGTAGGGCAGATGAAATTATTCTAATTTCCTGGGGTTTAATATTGAGGTTTTCCTTATTATATTCAATATATATTCGGAAACGGATTCAAGAAATCGACACGAATATCTCTATGCTAATTGGAATATGATTGGTTTTAAGAAAATCTTTATTATATACAATTTAGCATTTTACAGGGTTTTAAAAGTCGAATTGTCCCCTTGAGGGGACTTGAGGGGTGTCTGTCGGGATGTTTGTTGCTACAGTGAGCTTTCTGTTATGATAAGTGATAATTAATTTATTTTCAAAAAATTGTCCAAAAAGTTTTTCCACGTTCGTCTTAAAGATGTAAACAATTTAAAAACTATTGAAATGAGCAATTTTTTATTTTTATTTAGAGGAGGAGACGCTGAATGGCTGGAACAATCACCTGAAGAAATGCAGAAACACATGCAAAAGTGGGGTGCCTGGATGGGGAGCCTTAAAGAAAAAGGACAATTGGTAGACGGTTTGCCATTGGCCAAGGAAGGTAAAGTGGTGCACAAGGCCGGTGAAGTAATTACCGACGGACCTTTTGCAGAAGGTTCAGAAGTCGTGGGAGGTTACTTGATAGTTACTGCTGACAATCAAAATGGGGCCGTAGAAATTTCAAAAGGATGTCCGATCTTTGAGCGTGGCGGAAATGTTGAAGTAAGGGAAATTATGTCTATGAATATGTAGTCAGCATTAAATGTAACTAAAGTCCGATGTTTTCGTCGGACTTTTTATTTTTATAAAATGCAAGAACAAAAAAAAATAATTGAAAATCTATTCAGAAATGAATATGGGAAGATTATTGCTGTTCTTGTGAATAAGTTTGGCCCTTCACATATAGAATCAATTGAAGATGCCGTGCAGGATGCCTTGCTGAAGGCCATGCAGGTTTGGGGATATAAAGAGTTGCCGGATAATCCTACTTCTTGGTTACTACGTGTTGCCAATAACGGTTTTATTGATACGTTAAGAAGAAAGAATAAAATTGTGATGAAAGAGAGGTATCATGATGATGGTAGCGAAGGTGATTCAATTGAAATATCGTTGGAAAACACCATTTCCGATAGTCAGTTAAAAATGATTTTTGCTTGCTGCCACCCTTCCTTATCGGCAGATTATCAGATTATTTTAAGCCTTAAGTTAATAGGGGGCTTTGGTAATCGGGAAATTGCAAATGCCTTGTTGAAAAAGGAAGAAACTGTTGCTAAGTATTTTACTAGGGCAAAACAACAACTTAAAGAGACTATTACGACGCTGGACATTCCCTTAGAAATTGGTCTACGGTCTAGAACGAATATCGTTATGAAGGTTATTTACTTAATGTTTTCGGAGGGGTATGCGCCAAGTTCGGGATTCTTTATCATAAAAAAGGATATATGCTTAGAGGCCATTAGGCTGGCTATTTTATTGAGTGAAAATAAATATTGCAATCTTCCAGATGTCCACGCATTGATCGCTTTAATGTGTTTTCATGCAGCCCGTTTTGAGGCGCGAGTAGATGAAAATCTAGAGCTGGTTGATTTAGAAAATCAAGAGAGGAAAAAATATAATAGAGACTTAATTTACATAGGGATAAAGCATCTTGAAGAGGCATCTACGGCAGTTCAATCACCTTCAAGTTATCATTTGGAAGCGGCTGTTTCTTACTATCATTGTGTTGCCAAATCTTTTAAGGATACCGATTGGACAAGTATTTTGCGTCTATATGATCTACAGCTACAGAGGCAATATTCACCAATAGTACAATTGAATAGGATAGTGCCCTTTTACAAGGTGTATGGAGCCAATGAAGCAATGACCGAGCTAGGAAAATTTAAAAAAGCTACCGGCGATGTTCGTAATGCACTTTTTTATGCCTTGAAGGCAGAACTTTATTCCAAACTAAACGATAAGAAAGGTGCTGAAATGGCCTTGACCAAAGCCATGAATTTGACCAAAAATGAATTGGAAAAAAGACATTTGGAAAAAAAGCTTAATAAATTAGGCGTTTAGTCGAGTAGGTACTTTTTATTGATAAGGATATTTGAAACCACTAAGATTCCCCATTCCATTCCTTATAAAACTGATCGAGAAAACTGAGCATGTAGATATGTCTTTCCTCAGCCATTTTTTTACCTGTCGAGGTATTCATTTTGTTCTTGAGCAAAAGTAATTTTTCGTAGAAGTGGTTTATGGTTGGAGCAGCTGATATTTTGTATTCCTCTTTGGTCATATTCAAGTTGGGTTCGATATTTGGGTTATACATTTCCCGATTTTTGAATCCACCATAATTGAAGGCTCGTGCAATGCCAATGGCACCTATAGCATCTAAACGGTCCGCATCCTGTACAATATGTAGTTCTTTGGAGTCGAACTTGGCCAGCCCATCCTCGATTAAACTGTTTTTGAAAGAAATGTTAGTGATTATGTTAACCACATGATCAATGACTTCATTTTCTACCTTTTTTGAATCAAGAAACTCCTTGGCAATTTTTGGCCCAATAGTTTCATCACCATCATGGAATTTGGCATCGGCGATATCGTGAAGCAACGCCCCTAACGAAACCACTAGCTCATTGGCACCTTCACCTTTTGCGATTTGCTTTGCACACGAAAACACCCGCTGGGTATGAAACCAGTCATGGCCACCTTCTGCCCCTGCTAATTTCTCTTGGACAAAAACAATGGTATGGTCAATAATCTCCTGATTTTTCATTGTGGTGTATTGATTCCTGAGGTTACATTTTCTTCGGCCAAGGCTATCAATTCATCCAAATTCCCGTGATTATCTATAGGTTTGTGAACATCGAAGGTAATCCTGTTGCCTAGTCCATAAGGGAATTTACCATAACGAAGCATTTTCCACGAATTGTTGATACTTATTGGAACAATCAATGCTGATGGCGCATTTTTCATTAGTATTTTTAGTCCTGTCGGTTGAAATTTTTTAGGATGGCCGTTCCTACTTCTTGTCCCTTCAGGAAAAATAACGGCACTTCGATTATACTTCTCAATGTATTTTCCAAGTTTGGCGATTTGTACCAAGGCCTGTTTACTATCTTTTCTGTCAATCAATACAGATCCACCATGTCGAAGGTTATAAGAGACACTGGGGATGCCTTTCCCCAATTCAATTTTGCTTACGAATTTGGGATGATGTTTACGCATGAACCAAATAATGGGAGGTATGTCGTTCATACTTTGGTGGTTCAGTACCAGGATCAAGGGCTTATCTAGAGGTAGTTTATGTGCGTTGTTGAATTTATAGGTCGTACCCAAAACATGCGTACATCGTAACAGGCAAAGGTTAAGTAGGGCAACACTACTTTTGTGTGCCTCGTATCCAAAAAGATTAAAACATATCCATTGAATAGGGTGAAAAACGACAAGTGTGAATCCAAAAAGCAGGAAATAAATAAAGGTAAGTGGATATGCCAATATCTTTTGCATGTGACAAAAATAAAAAACCGCTCATTTAGGAGCGGTTTTTAATCTACTTTTTTATTAGGGAATCAACAGAACTCGTCATAGGCTTCAGTCAAGTTCTCTGCGATGATTTCAGCAGGTCTTCCTTCAATATGATGACGTTCGATCATATGAACCAATTCCCCATCCTTGAACAAGGCCATACTTGGTGATGAAGGAGGAAAAGGGACCATCAAATTACGGGCAGCATTCACGGCTTCAGTATCTACACCGGCGAAGACTGTAACTATATGGTCGGGTTTTTTATCGTTCATTAGGCTCATTTTGGCAGCAGGGCGTGCATTTGCAGCTGCACAACCACAAACTGAATTCACAACTACCAATGTTGTGCCCTCTGTGTTAATGGCACTTTCCACCGCTTCGGCCGTATATAATTCTTTGAACCCTACAGAAGATAAATCTTCTCTCATAGGTTTTACCAATTCACTTGGATACATAGTTTATTTTTTTTTCGATTTATTAAAGATTTCAAATATAACATAATTGTCGTAGTTATGGGGACTACCTTAACTTTTCGTTATCAATTGTTTTGCCGGTTAATAGTATCTTTGGCAAAAATTACGCTTAAGCATGATTAAATGGTTCATTGCACTCCTTGGGTATGCATTTTTCAGGTTACCAGGTGCGATTATCGGATTTTTACTGGGGAGTTTTATTGATAATTTCAATAGCGGCGGTGGTGGACCTAGCACAGTGTTTGGCGATATGACGCGCCAACAGGTTTCACCAGCGGATTTTGAACTGAACTTACTTTCCTTATGCTCTATCGTAATCAAGGCTGACGGCACCATCAATCAACGCGAGATGGACTATGTTCGACAGTATTTCGTGGCCACTTATGGCAAGGACAAGGCCAATGCCATTTTTAGGACTTTCAATGAGATCAATAAGAAACGGGAAATCTCCGCGCAGCGCATCTGTGCTTTCTTAAATCAAAGAACGCGATATGAGGTTCGATTGCAATTGCTTCACTTCTTATTTGGGATTGCCCAGGCCGATGGGGCTGCCAGTAAACAAGAAATTAATAAGATTCGACAGATTGCGGGATACTTGCGAGTTTCAATGCGAGACTTCGAGAGCATCATGGCCATGTTTATCAAGTCTGCGGATAACGCATATAAAATATTGGAAATCGAAAAGACGGCGACGAATGATGAAATTAAAAAAGCGTACCGCACAATGGCCAAAAAATATCATCCGGATAGGGTAAATACAGAAAATGAGGCTATAAAAAAAGGAGCCGAAGAGAAATTCAAAGAGGTACAAAAGGCCTACGAGCAAATTCAAAAAGAAAGAGGAATAGCCTAAATAATATATATTAAAATAGATGGAAAATTTCTTTTTTTATGTTGAATTGGGCCTTAAGCATGTATTGGACCTTGCAGCGTATGACCATATTTTGTTTTTGACTGCACTCAGTCTACCGTTCACTTTCAGAAGTTGGAAAAAAGTATTGGTTTTAGTAACCGTCTTTACCCTTACCCATTGTCTTTCACTAGGGTTGTCTGTTTATGATATTATGGTCATGGATGTTGGCTTGATAGAATTCCTTATACCCGTAACAATACTCTTGACAGCGGTTTTCAACTTATTATATATTAAATCTGCCCCAAAGGAACAAAGTATACTGTTACATGTTTTGGGAACTACTTTTTTTGGCCTGATACATGGTTTTGGATTTAGTAATTATTTTAAAATGCTAATGTCTGGGGAAGAAGAAAAACTTTCACCGCTTCTGGGTTTCGCTGCTGGGATTGAGTTATCCCAAGTACTAATAGTGCTTGTGGTTCTTTTCTTGGCTTTTGTACTTCAACAAGTATTTAAGTTAAAACAGGTACATTTTATAGCCATTGCATCAATTTTAGTCATGATCATTACAATACCAATGTTAATTGAAACGTTCCCTTGGTAGGTTAATGTTAAATTTAACCATATAGTTTTGTAGGACTTTCTTAAAGCGGGTATCTTAGTCCTTTACCAAAAAAAGTTGTTTTGCCGCTATGAAGAATACCAAACAAGAAAAATACGATAAGGCATATCTGAGAATGGCGCAGGAATGGGGTAAATTGTCATATTGTGAACGTAAACAGGTCGGGGCAATTATTGTGAAGGACCGAATGATTATTTCAGACGGTTATAACGGGACCCCTTCGGGATTCGAAAATGTGTGCGAAGATGAAGAAGGCTATACCAAATGGTATGTGCTACATGCCGAAGCCAATGCAATTTCAAAAGTGGCCTCATCAACACAATCCTGTGAGGGGGCGACACTTTATATTACACTTTCGCCTTGCCGGGAATGTAGTAAGTTGATCCATCAATCTGGCATAAAACGTGTAGTGTATAAAATTGCCTATAAAGATGATTCTGGTTTGAAATTTTTAGAAAGGGCGGGCGTTGAATTGGTTCATATGCCATTTATAGAGGAATCGGTAGTTTAAATAGTAATATTAACCAGTGAAGAGAAAGCACAATTATATATTGCCCACAATCATTGCCGCAGCATTAGCACTTGGTGTTTTCGTGGGGGGCAAACTGCATTTCAATGATTCTCCTGAAAAGCTATTCACCACAAATTCCAAAAAAGACAAGCTCAACAGACTCATCGATTACATTGACTATGAATATGTTGATGAGATCAATACTGATAGTATAGTTGATGTTACCGTAAATAACATTCTTGAAAAATTGGACCCTCATTCAGTGTATATACCCAAGCGCGAAATGAATGAGGTTTCAGAGAATATGAAAGGTGATTTTGTCGGTATCGGCATTAATTTTTACCCCTATAAAGACACGATTTCGGTAATACGCACCATTGAAGATGGCCCAAGTTTTTTAAAGGGAATATTACCTGGAGATCGTATTTTAATGGCTGATAATGATACGCTCTATGGCCGAGGCTTGGAAAGCGATAGGATAGTTGAAAAGTTAAAAGGTGAAAAAGGTTCCTATGTTGAACTTACTGTATATCGTAGAAGTGAGGATAGGACGTTTAAGGTAAATGTTAAAAGGGATGTTGTTCCCATCAAAAGTGTGGAATCCTATTTTATGTTGACTCCAACTATGGGTTATATTAAAGTGAATCGTTTTGCCGAATCAACATTTAAGGAGTTCAAAACAGCCCTAACAGCGCTCAGAAAACAAGGCGCAGAAAAGCTCACCTTGGATTTAAGGGATAATCCTGGAGGGTACTTGGGCATTGCAGAGCAAATGGCTGATGAATTTTTAAAGGACGGGAAATTGATTCTTTTTACAAAAAACAAAAAAGGTAAAATCGATAATATCTACGCAACCGATAAAGGAAGCTTTGAGGATAAGCCCATCTATGTTTTGATCAACGAACGTTCTGCATCTGCCAGTGAGATAATTGCCGGGGCTTTACAGGATAATGATATTGGGACTATTGTGGGACGTCGTTCATTTGGGAAGGGTTTGGTACAACGTGAAATGGAATTAGGTGATGGTTCAGCCGTGCGACTAACGGTTTCCAGATATTACACCCCAACTGGGCGCAGTATTCAGCGTGCCTATGAAAATGGAAACAAGGATTATTATAAAAAGTTTACAGATAGGTACCACAATGGGGAATTGATATCTGTTGATAGTATTAAGGTAGCCGATTCGCTCAAATTCACGACTCCTAAGGGACGGGTGGTTTATGGTGGAGGGGGTATTATTCCAGATGTCTTTGTGCCGATTGGGACCAATGAGGAAGAAGCGGTCGAAAGTATGGACAGCCTAGGGTTTCTTTCCTTTTTTGTTTTTGAATATTTAGATGAGGACAGAAAGCGCTTTGATGATGTTTCTAAGGATGAATTTATCAGTGAGTTCAAGGTAGATGATATTCTTTTCGAGCGGTTTGTCGATTATTCCGTGAACCGAGGCCTAAAAATGAATTTCTATGA
>CAZHJO010000062.1:0-10290 GCA_964532755.1 uncultured Maribacter sp.
AAAGAGGCATCTGTACCAATTCCGGTTTGTTCAAAGATCATGGGGGCATAAAATAACACGGCATTGATGCCAACGATCTGTTGAAAAATACCGACGACCAATCCTATGATAATAACTTTACGCATAGATTTTTTGAACAAATCGCCAAACTTGGATTTCTTCTTGTTCTTATCATCTGTGATACTCTGTTCAACTTCCTGTATCTGAGTTTCAGCTTCTTCATCGGAAACTACTTTTTTCATTACTTGAAGGGCTTCTTCCTTTCTATCATGGACCATTAACCATCTTGGACTTCTAGGAACAATAAAAAGACCAAAATAATAGAGAATTGCAGGTATCGCCTCAAGTCCCAACATCCATCTCCAGTTCCATTTGCCAAAACCAAGAGACTGTGCCCAAGAAGTCTCTGAATCGCCTAATTTGAGTATGAGATAGTTTGTGAAAAAAGCTATGGAAATACCAATTACGATATTCAATTGGTTAAACGAAACCAACTGACCGCGTTTGTCCGGTGGGGCAACCTCAGCAATATACATGGGTGCAATGATCAATGCAGCACCAACTGCCAACCCTCCTATCATTCGGAAAATTATGAGCCAAAAGAAAGAGACTGCCAAAGCTGAACCCACAGCAGAGATGGTAAATAGAACAGCTGCATATTTTAGAAGTCTTCTACGCCCATAAGTATCACTCATTGGACCGGCGATCATCATACCCAAAGCAGCGGTCAGGGTGATTGAGCTTACTGCCCAACCCAATTGAATTTTAGTAAGATTGAACTCAGGTTCAATGAATTTTACAACTCCTGAGATAACCGAAGCATCAAAACCTAATAAAAATCCTCCAAGTGCAACTATAGCTGCGATACGAATGGTAAATAATTGCTTAACTGTCATAGATAATTTTAGTTTCTATTATTATACCATCAATAACACGGCATAGGTTTCCTGTATTCCTGAATATTTAACTATAAGTAAGCTCGTGGTTTATCTACCCATCCAACCGCCGTCAACAAGAACTACAGTTCCATGTATATACGAAGCTGCATCAGATGCAAGAAATACCGTAGGTCCTGCAAAATCCGTTGCCTCTCCCCAACGTCCTGCTGGTATGCGTTCTAAAATAGACTTGTTTCTTTCGGGGTTATTTCGCAATGCCTCTGTATTATCTGTGGCAATATAGCCAGGTGCGAGTGCATTCACATTTACGCCTTTCCCGGCCCATTCATTTGCAAAAGCCATGGTCATTTGACCAATTGCTCCTTTACTAGCTGCATATCCAGGTACTGTAATACCTCCTTGGAACGTTAGTAGTGAAGCAGTGAAGATGATTTTTCCTGATCCTCTGTCGACCATATCCTTACCAAATTCCCTTGTTAATATAAACTGTGCATTTTGGTTGACTTCAATTACCTTATCCCACATTTCGTCTGGATGCTCAACGGCTGGTGCTCTCAATATAGTCCCTGCGTTGTTTACCAAAATATCTATTTGTGGATGATTTGTTTTTACTTCAGCGATAAAAGCGTACAATGCTTTTCTATCTGAAAAGTCACATTGGTAAGCGGTGAATTCCTTGCCTACAGCTTCAACGTCTTTTTCTACAGAACTTCCTTCTTTTTCCAAAGATGCCGAGACACCGATAATATTTGCACCGGCTTCCGCCAAACCAATGGCCATGGCCTTTCCTATACCTCTTTTACAACCGGTTACCAATGCAGTTTTACCGTCTAAATTAAATTTATCTAAAATACCCATCTGCTTATATTTTTTATGGTTTTCTTAATTTATAATGAACAATCCATTAAAACTTTCATCCCGTCTGGATTGTTGTCTATATTCTCAAATACTTTTTGAATATTGCTTAATGGTTGCACATCCGTGATCATATCTTTAAAAGGTAATTCATTCGCTGTAATCAAGGCTATTGATTTTTCGTAGTCCTCTTTTTCATAAACGCGGGCCCCAATTAATTTCAACTCCTTCCAGAAGAATTTGAATAGATCAACTTCTTTCTTTTGTCCATGAATGGCCACCATTAAGATTCTTCCTCTAATTCCTGCAATTTCGGTCATCACATCCAAAGCGGGTTGCACGCCAGCCACTTCAAAGACCACATCGGCCAAACGTCCTTCTGTCTGTTCCCTGACATATTGTACTAAATCAACATTCATGGGATTCACGGCGTTCAAGCCAAGTTCTTTTGCCTTTTCAATGCGTTTTTCGTTTACTTCAGATACAATTACATTGGCTCCAACCTCTTTGGCGACCAAGGCAACCAATAAGCCAATGGGCCCACCACCTAAAATAACAGCGGTTTCCCCCGCTCTTAAACCGCTCAATCTCACATCGTGTGTTGCAACTGATAATGGCTCGATTAAGGCAGCTAATTTCAGGTCGGTTTCCGATCTTAATTTATGTAATGTGAATGCCGGGACGTTCCAATATTCCTGCATCGCACCCGGACTGTCAATTCCAATGAATTTCAACTCTTCACAAATATGGTTGAATCCCTTATCTGAAGGTTTGACTAAGCGATCATCCAAAGGCCTGACCACTACTTTGTCCCCTATTGAAAAACCTTCTACCTCTTCACCTATTGCATCAATGACTCCGGACATTTCATGACCAATGGTTTCAGGCATGTTTACCCGTTGATCCATCATGCCGTGATAAATATGCACATCAGTGCCACAAACACCAACGTAGGCCACTTTAATCCGTACCTCGCCTTTTGCAGGTGCTTCAATTACTCTTTCTATTACGCTGAAGGTTTTATTGCCTTCGTATAGGGTTGCTTTCATTATAGGATTTTTATGTTTTTATATTGTGTTTTCGATATAATCATTAGAAATATCTTTCTTCAGTATTTTCTGGATAAGCAAGTAGGCTAAGTTAGATTAATTCCCATTGAATTATTCGTTTTTACACTTGACAAAAACTATACATTGGCTTAATTCCTAAGTTTTAGTTTCTAAAAAGTGTTATTTTAACATTTTAGAAGTTAAGTTGATTCTTGAGTAAAGGGATTTATGACATTTTTGCAACAATCCAAAAATCTTTATAGGCAGTTTAGTACTGGTAGGAACCCATTAAAACTTCCTCGGATGATTTGTTCGTGCTTGCTTTTCGCTTTATTAATAACTGCTTGCAAAGAAAAAAAAGAACCGGAGTTCCTTTTACAGGCTAGTTTATTGGTAGGGGAAGATCATACATGGTTCCAAGCATTTGAATATTTTGCTGAAATTTTGGAACGGCGTTCCGAAGGTAGGATTGTCCTGCAAAATTACCACTCAGAGCAACTTGCAAAAGAGATAGAGGCCATTCGCCTTATACAGGCTGGAGTTATAGATATGACCACTACGAGTTCTCTTTTAAGCAACTGGATTGAACTGATGGCATTTTGTGAAATGCCTTTTTTATTGAGCTCTTCAAAGGATATAACTACAATGATAAACAGTCCGGTAGGGGATAAGATGAAACGGAGAATGTTGGAGATTACAGATTTGCGTGCGCTAGGCTATTTTGAGGCCGGCCCTCGGTATTTAACCTCCAATCGCCCAATTACACACCCTGATGAACTGAACGGACTTATTCTAAGAGTGCCCAGCGTACCTTCTTTCGTTACGGCCTGGGAAGGTTTGGGTGCAAAGCCGACCCCAATGGCCTATTCAGAGGTATTTACTTCGTTACAGCAAGGTACGGTGCAAGCCCAGGAAAATCCATTGGCTTTGATCAAAATAACTGGGTTTTATGAGGTTCAGAAATACGTAAACATTACCGAGCATGTTGTAAGCTGGACCTATCCTGTAATAGGTGAGAAGAAGTTTCAGGCTTTTCCTGAGGATTTGAAGAAAATATTTCTTGAGGCCGCAGCTGATATGCAGCATTATGAACATCAACTTTTCCTGGAAAATGAAAAGAAAATCAGGGCCGAACTCGAAGCCTTGGGGATGGTTTTTGTCAAAGTAGATAAAGAAGCGTTTATCGAAAAGGGACAAAGGGCTATTTATGAAAGTCTTTCTCCTGAAATGCAGAAAGTCTTTACAAGCATTACCACGGATCTTGAATGATAAGTATAATAACAACGATTTAGGCTTTTACATACTCCCGGTAAAAAGTAGTCTTGTGCCATAGTAAGCATATTGATCGAAAAACTATATGAATTAACAACGAAGTCATGGCCATTATTGGTTATATTCGAATGATATTTATTGCGTGAATGTATTATTTAGGATTGGATATTGGCAGCTCGTCAATTAAGGCTGCATTAGTAGAAATTGCTACAGGCAAGAGCATTGGGGTTTTACAGGAGCCCGAATCAGAAATGGGTATGTTGGCTCTTAAAAACGGATGGGCGGAACAAGATCCTGATGACTGGTGGAAGCATTCGTGTGCAGCTATTTCCAATCTCAAGTCAAAATTCAATATTTCAAGAACTGAGATAAAGGGAATAGGGATTTCATACCAAATGCATGGGCTTGTATTAGTAGACAAAGAGGGCAGACCATTGCGGAAATCGATTATTTGGTGTGATAGCCGTGCTGTGGATATAGGGAATAAGGCATTCTCTGAATTGGGGGAGAACAAATGTAACGTTCATCTCCTAAACTCACCGGCAAATTTTACCGCCTCAAAACTAAAATGGGTGAAAGATAATGAACCAACCATTTTTAGTAAGATTCACAAGTTTATGCTTCCAGGTGATTATATTGCCTATCGATTTTCAGAGGTTATCAATACAACTATATCAGGCCTGTCCGAGGGCATCTTCTGGGATTTCAAAAAAGACAGTATCGCAGATTTTCTATTGGAGCATTACGGTTTGAAAAAATCGATGGTTCCTGATATTGTTGAGACTTTCGGATTACAGTCCAAGGTATGTGATAAAGGGGAAAAGGAGAGTGGTATAGCGGCTGGCACACCCATCTATTATCGAGCAGGAGATCAGCCTAACAATGCACTTTCTTTAAATGTGTTCAATCCGGGCGAGGTTGCAGGTACGGGAGGAACTTCGGGAGTTGTCTATGCGGTTACCGATAGTTTATCGGTTAAGGAAAGTTCGCGTGTAAATAACTTTGCCCATGTAAATTATCATAAAGGCTCAGCCCCAAGAATAGGAAAGTTGCTGTGCATTAATGGTGCGGGGATTCAATATAGATGGTTATTGAATAATCTCTCGGTTGCCTCTTATGCGGAAATGAATGATTTGGCTTCAGAAGTTCCTATTGGATCTGATGGCGTCTGTATGATTCCATTTGGCAATGGGGCAGAACGCATGCTGAATAACAAGGACATAGGTTCCAGATTGGTCAATATCAATTTAAATAATCACGACAAGGCACATATCTGTAGGGCAGCTTTGGAGGGGATTGCTTTTTCTTTCGTATACGGCATGGAAATCTTGAAATCAGACGGTATCGAGATCAATGTGATGCGTGTGGGCAATGATAATCTGTTCCGTTCCGAAATCTTTGCAAATACCATAGCAACCTTAATTGAACACGGAATTGAAATCTATAACACCACCGGGGCAATTGGAGCCGCAAGGGCTGCAGGCTTGCATGATGGAGACTTTGATAAGTTTGGTTCGTATATCATGGACAATGACCATGTAAAGACCTTTAGACCTTTCAAGGACAAGGCGCCCTACACCAAAGCCTATCAAAACTGGAAAAAAGAATTGGAATCAATACTAAACAAATAAGAATAATCTCATGGCATTAATAGGGGACAAGGAGTATTTTAAGGGAATCGATGAAATTAAATTTGAAGGCAGGGAATCTGACAATCCCTTGGCTTTCAAGTTTTACAATCCAGAGCAGGTAGTTGCGGGGAAAACGATGCGCGAGCACTTCAAATTCGCCATCGCTTATTGGCATACCTTCTGTGGACAGGGATCTGATCCCTTTGGGCCAGGAACCCAGGATTTTGCTTGGGATAGATCATCAGATCCGATGCAAGCTGCAAAGGACAAGGCAGATGCGGCATTTGAGTTCATTACAAAAATGGGATTTGATTACTTCTGTTTTCATGATTTTGACCTAATCCAAGAAGCGGCATCTTTTGCTGAATCAGAAAAAAGACTTGAGGCAATAACGGCATATATCAAAGAAAAGAAGGCGGCATCTGGCGTAAAATTGCTTTGGGGTACCGCGAACTGTTTTTCCAATCCAAGATATATGAACGGTGCCGCAACTAATCCCGATTTCGATGTGGTCGCTAGGGCTGGTGGCCAGATAAAACTGGCCTTGGACGCCACCATGGCCTTAGATGGGGAGAATTATGTTTTTTGGGGGGGTCGCGAAGGTTATATGTCGCTCTTGAATACTGACATGGGACGCGAGGCCGATCATATGGGCCAATTCTTGACGATGGCCAGGGACTATGCAAGAGGTCAGGGATTTAAGGGCAACTTCTTTATTGAGCCGAAACCCATGGAACCTATGAAACATCAATATGATTTTGATTCGGCCACGGCCATAGGGTTCCTTAGGGAATATGGACTGGACAAAGATTTTAAAATTAACGTTGAGGTAAACCATGCAACTTTGGCGCAACATACGTTTCAGCATGAAATGGCTGTGGCTGCAAAAGCTGGGATGCTGGGAAGTCTGGATGCCAACCGGGGGGATTACCAAAACGGATGGGATACAGACCAATTTCCCAACAATATTCTTGAAACTACTGAAGCTATGCTTGTGTTCTTAGCAGCTGGAGGCTTGCAAGGTGGTGGTATTAATTTTGATGCCAAGATCAGGAGAAATTCGACGGATGTTGATGATGTGTTCCATGCCCATATTGGTGGAGCGGATACATTTGCACGTGCATTACTCACAGCGGATAAGATTATTTCGTCCTCCGATTATGGGAAACTCCGCCAAGAAAGATATAATTCCTTTGATGCTGGAAAAGGAAAGGATTTTGAAAATGGCAAATTGAGTTTGGATGATTTATATGATTTGGCTAAAAACAATGGTGAACTTCAGTTGAAAAGTGGAAAACAAGAACTGTTTGAGAATATAATCAATCAGTATATATAAACTTAAAAGACCTGCATACAAGAATCGAGCAATTCGTCATATTGATTACTATTGACCGTTGTGGCCACCTCGGGCGGGCTCCTATTCGGTTATGATATGGCCTTGATTTCAGGAACGCTAAGTTCGCGGGATAGTTTTTTTGTTCAACCCCTTGATTTTAACGAGCTATTTCCAGAGTGGGGAAGGATATCCTCCATTATCGGTGGTTTCCTGTAATTGTGATACGGCCATTTCCCTATCGCTCGCATAAGTGACCCCAAACCACTTGCCGCCAGAGGGAACCACTTTTACAACTACCTCATTGCGTTGAACCATTTCCTGTATTACAAACGGAATGTAAATCTCGCCTTTTTCTAAGTTTTCACCTTTTTGAAGGAATGCCCTTAAATCCTTTTCAATAGCCTTGAAAATAGTTGGTCTACATATCCAATAGTTCATACTTACCAATTCATCACCTGTAAATTCCATACCCGAATCTTGATCTACAACAGAATTGCCCTCCTGCGAAAGTTGAGTACGCTCAACAACTGATAGTAAAGTGTTTTGCTCATTGGCCTCACAGACCCCTCGCGAAACGGATCCATGATTGGAAAGAGTATCCTTTAAAGTATATCCAACAAGTCCGTAGGCATCTTTGTTTTCCTTGTCTTTCATGAACTTGGCGGCGTTCTTGAAAGCACCTTTTCCGTAATAGTCATCTGCGTTTATCAATACAAACGGATTGTTGATTACATGTCGCGCTGTCCAGACCGCGTGTGCAGTGCCCCACGGTTTTTGACGCTCCCCATCATAACTGCATCCCTCCGGAATGTCCAGTATTTCTTGTGCGATGACATCCAATTTAATTTTTTTGGGTAATCTCGCCGATAAATGATCTCTTAAAAAGGCAACATTATCTTTCTTAGTAATAGCAACAACATGGTCAAATTCATTTTCCAAGGCGTCAAAAATGCTGAATTCCATTAAAAATTCCTCCTTAGGGCCTAGGCCATCAAATTGTTTTAACTTTCCATATCGGCTTCCACTTCCAGCGGCCATTAGTAGTAATGTCATGTGTTTCGTATTTTAATGGGGCAAAAATAGTTTATTTAACCTCAAAATTGCCTCAAATTTCGATGTACCTCCCATTTTATGGATTTAAGCGATGGATACTCTATTTTATTTTGATCCAGAATTATCGAAGTACGTTAGTGTTAGGTTTTCAATAGGTATGACCGTCTAACCTGACAATTGTCATATAATACGCGGACCAACAATTGTATGTTTGTATCTATACAAGATATACCCATGCGTAACCTCGTGCAGAAATACAATATTCCAGGACCAAGATATACGAGCTATCCTACGGTACCTTACTGGAATATGCAAACTTTCTCTGGTGAAAAATGGAAAAATTCCCTTAAGAAAAGCTTTGATGAAAGCAATGAAAAAGAGGGGGTCAGCCTTTACATACATTTACCGTACTGTGAAAGTATGTGCACTTTTTGTGGTTGTCATAAGCGCATAACCAAGAAACATAATGTTGAAACGCCATATATAAATACCTTATTAAAGGAATGGAAATTATATTGCAATCTTTTTGGATCTAAGCCTATCATTAAAGAAATGCACCTTGGGGGTGGTACTCCCACGTTTTTCTCCCCAGAAAATTTAAAAACCCTTATAAACGGAATTTTCATGTCGGCTGAAAAGGCCAAGGATTATGAATTCAGTTTTGAAGGCCATCCAAACAATACAACGAGGGAGCATCTACAAGCCCTGTATGATGTTGGCTTCAGAAGGGTAAGCTACGGGGTACAGGATTACAATAAAAAGGTGCAAAAGGCAATTCATAGGGTTCAGCCTTTTGCAAATGTAAAAAAGGTTACTAGGATTGCCCGTGAGATTGGCTATACCTCCGTAGGGCATGACCTTATTTTTGGGCTCCCGCATCAAAACCTGGGACATGTTGAACAAACCATACTTATGACCAAATCCTTAATGCCCGATAGATTGGCATTTTACAGTTATGCCCATGTGCCATGGTTAAGGGGCAATGGCCAAAGAGGGTTTAAAGATGAGGATTTACCTTCCGCCAAGGAAAAGAGAATTCAGTACGAAAAAGGAAAGGAATTATTAACCAAGGTGGGATATGAAGAAATAGGCATGGATCACTTTGCCTTGGAAAGCGATAGTTTGCATCATTCGATGGTTTCTGGGAAATTGCATCGAAATTTTATGGGTTACACTGCTTCTAAGACGCAATTAATGGTCGGATTGGGCGCCTCAAGTATTAGTGATAGTTGGTATAGTTTCGCACAAAATGTTAAAAGTATCGAGGAGTACAAGCATTTAGTTGACAATAGGATAATTCCTATTTACAGAGGTCATATGTTGACTGAAGAAGATCAAAAGATAAGAAAGCATATCTTGAATTTGATGTGCCGTTTTAAAACTTCTTGGAAAAAAGAGGAGGATTATTTTCCAGAATTGCCCACAATAAAAGGCAACCTTCAAGAAATGGAGCGGGACGGTTTAGTGGAAATAGGTATATATGATTTAAAGGTTTCCGAGAAAGGCCGGCCTTTTATTCGTAATATTTGTATGGCCTTCGACGTTCTCTTACATAGAAAAGAGCCAGAAACACGGTTGTTTTCGATGACAATATAGTTTTATTAATCTTTAAAATTTACATCATGAAAAAAATAGTTGTGCCCATAGATTTTTCGGAACAATCGGATTATGCCTTAAAAGTAGCCGCAGCATTGGCGAAAAAACACGATACCGAAATTTTGGCCCTTCATATGTTGGAATTGAACCAGGCGATGATAACCTCTTCGGAAGGTTTTCATCCCGAGCAGACCGTTTTCTTGATTAAGTTGGCAGAAAAAAGATTCAATGAGTTTTTGAGCAAACCGTACTTGAAAGGGATTAAACTTACACCTATAGTAAAACACTTTAAGGTGTTTAGTGAGGTTAATGATGTCGCAAAAAAGAATGATGCCGATATGATCGTCATGGGCTCGCATGGGACCGATGGTCTAAAAGAGATTTTTGTTGGGTCAAATGCGGAGCGAGTAGTTCGCAATGCTGAAATTCCGGTACTTGTCATAAAGAAAGAGCATACAGACTTTAAAGTATCTAGATTCTTATTTGCCTGTGGTTTTAAAGAGGAGAGTCTTGTGGCATTTCAAAAAGCAAAGGACTTTGCGAAGCTGCTTTCTGCCGACTTGAAGATGGTTTATATAAATACACCTGGAGATGATTTT
>CAZHJO010000063.1:0-10235 GCA_964532755.1 uncultured Maribacter sp.
TAATTGAACAAATCTTCAATTCTTGGGTTGGCGAAGAGCACATGCCCCTTTTTGTTAAAAGTCATTATGCCGATATCCGCCTGTTTTATAACTTCCTGATAGTACTGTTCCTGAGCCTGCTTTCTTAAATGGATGTCCTGTATCATCTCATTCAACATATTTAGACTATGATTGAGTTCTTCCAATGATTTTACGCTCAGTTTTTCAGGAAATCGTAGCGTAAAATCCTCGTTCTTTATCGCATCGAAAAAATATGCGATTTTTCGATTGGTATGGTTCACATAGGTAATTAGAGCAACAGTCTGCAAAATTAAAATGACCAACAGAAAAAAGGAAAGCACATAATGTGTTTTGAAAAAGAAAAATGCCAAGGCCAAAGCCGTAAGAGTTATCAGAACAATACGTAGAACTAGTTGTAAATATATATGCCTACTAACCACTATGAGTTACTTTTTTTAATCTTGTTATAAAGTGTTTGCCTCGAAATACCAAGTTGTTCGGCTGCCGCACTGTAGTTTCCATTGTTCTTTTGCAAAGCATTGGTTATCATAAGCAATTCCATTTCCTCTAACGTATTAGGACCTGTTTCAAATGAAACCGATGTTTTCAAATTCATAGGAAAATCCGTTGGTTTAAGAACATTGCTTTCAGATAGTATTACGGCCCGTTCCATAGTATGCTGTAATTCCCGTATATTTCCTGGCCATGGGTAGGACATTATTTTTTCTTGCGCACCTTGGTTTATGCGAAGGCCTTGCTTGCCATACTTGGTGACAAATCTATTTAGGAAAAACTCGGCCAATACCAAAATATCGCCATCCCTTTCGCGTAATGGAGGCACCTCTATAAGAATGGTATTGATACGATAAAGCAAATCTTCCCGAAAGAGCCCATCGGTTACCATTTTGTCCAAGTTCACATTTGTTGCACAGATTAACCGAATGTCAACAGGAATTTGTTTGTTCGAACCTACCCGGACAACCGTCTTGTTTTGGATCGCTGAAAGTAACTTTGCCTGCGTTTGCAAGGATAGATTCCCTATTTCATCTAAAAAAAGTGTACCTCCATTAGCAGCCTCAAATTTTCCGGCGCGATCTTCCTTGGCGTCGGTAAACGAACCTTTCATATGCCCGAAGAGTTCGCTTTCAAAAAGGTTTTCAGAAATAGAACCCATATCCACAGCAATAAAAACTTCATCTTTCCGTGATGATAGTCTGTGTAATTCCCGAGCAATAAGCTCTTTTCCAGTCCCGTTTTCACCGGTTACCAAAACATTGACATCGGTTTTGGCCACCTTGCCAACAAGATTGAGGACTAAGTTCAAGGCTTTGGAATTACCTACAATGTAGTTTTTATTTTGATTTATTACTTTTTTTAGGTTATCCTCCTTTTGCCTTAGCTGGGTTATCTCTTTTCTGGATTTACGCAGCTCGTAGGCCGATTTTACCGTTGCTAATAATTTATCGTTATTCCAAGGCTTTAGAACAAAATCTGCCGCGCCCTCCTTTAAGGCTTTTACAGCTAGATCAATGGCGCCATAGGCCGTCATCATAATTACAGAAATTTGCGGAACCTTTTTCTGAATTTCCCTCAACCAGAACAAACCTTCATTCCCCGTATTTACCCCAGCTGAAAAATTCATATCCAATAATACAATATCAAAATCTGCCAAATTGGGAAAGGAATATATTTGGTTGGGGTTAGAAATGGTCTTGACTGTTCTGTACTCAAATTGCAACAGAATCTCCAAAGCGCTTAATACACTTTTATTATCGTCAATAACCAAAATTTTTGCTTCATGCATGGATAATAGTATAAAAGTCTTCTAAAACTACAATTTGAAATTAACTATATTAAAAAAGTGTCAATATTTTTGACAACATCTGTATAAGTATTTTACACTTTACTTTGATCGAATGTTGATTTGCTTATGTAAAGTATTGATAATTAAATGTTTAAAATAATGGCATAAGAGTGGTGTATAGTTTGGCATACCAAATAGATTATGAATCGAATATTCAAAATAAATTTCGTTCTTTTTTGCTTGCTTGGTACGAGTATCATGGCCCAGGAAAAATGGACTTTGGATGATTGTGTGACCTACGCGCTGGAGCATAACTTACAGCTTAAGGATTTTAAGTACAATGAGGCTTCCAATAAGGAGAGCTACCATCAATCTATTCGGAATTTACTGCCCAGCGTGAGTGGATTTTCTGATTACAACAAGCAATTCGGAAGATCAGAAGACCCTAATACGGGCGGTTACGTGAATACCGATTTTTTCTCAAACAATTATTCCTTGAATTCATCCATTGACTTGTTTCAAGGGTTTCAAAGAATAAACGCAATCAAGGCCTCTAAATTATTGTACAAAGCGGCCAAAGAAGATGTGGAACACCAAAAATACCTTTTGGCGTTTAGAGTTATGCAAGCGTTTTATGACATACAGTTTTTTGAGGGATTGGTCGCCATTTCAAAGGAACAGCTAGTTGTATCACAGACCAATTACGACCTTGTGGAAAAACAAGTAGAACTTGGCTTAAAAGCAGGTGCCGATCTGTACGAAGCCGAATCGTTGTTATTGACCGATAAATTGAACGTCACCCAAACTGAAAACCAATTGGTCGCTTCCAAACTGAATTTGATTCAGGAACTGAATTTGAAAGATGTTAATGATATTTCGATACAAGCTGAAGTAGTTAGGGAAATTCAAGAAGAGGCTGTTGGAATGCAATCCGACTCTATATACAATACGGCCATTAATTTTATCCCATTAATCAAAGCACAAGAACTTAGAGCCAAAGCTGCTAAAAAAGATGTCGCTGTGGCAAGGGGAAATTTATATCCCTATTTATCTTTCTCTGCAGGTTATGGAACGGGTTATTTTGAAACTAATACGGATGAGGATACTGGCAATACAATTCCTTTTAGAACACAGATCAAGGACAATACCTCAAGATATCTTGGTGTTTCTTTGAGAATTCCCATAAGTGATAGGTGGTCGAGGCGCTCAAATGTGAGACAACAAAAAATAGCGCTATTGAGGGCAAATAATAATCTTGATATTCAGGAACAGGAACTATATCAGACCATACAGCAATTGGTACAGGAATATAATGCGTTAGAAGCAGAATCAGCTCAAAGTGCCAAGAGAGTTCAGTCCCAGCAGCTGGCTTTCTCTATTTCTCAAAAAAGGTACGAAAAAGGGCTGATTAATGCCCTTGAACTATTTACGGCCAAAAATTTGTTCGCAAATGCCCAAAACGAAAATTTACAGGTACAGCTTCGGCAGGTAATCAATAAAAGCACACTGGATTTTTACCAAGGCTTACCCATATTTGATATTAACTAGATAGAATAAAACTATAATGGACATAAAACTCGAAAAGAAAAAAGGATTAAGACCAAAGCATTATGGTTACATTGCTATTGGTCTTTTGCTGCTTTTTGTCGCATACCAACTAATCTTTGCAAGCTCTATTTCAACCTTTAGAACGGAAAAGGATAAATTGACCATTGCTGAGGTACAGCAGGGCAAGTTTGATGACTATATCACCATAAATGGAAATGTAGCACCCATTACTACTATCTATATGGATGCATATGAAGGTGGTCGTGTTACCGAAAAACTCATTGAAGAAGGTGCAATGGTCAAGCAAGGTGATATTATCCTAAAACTGGAAAATACCAATCTTTACGAGCAGATTTTGGCTAGCGAAAGTAATTTGGCCCTAAAACAAAATGATCTGCGCTCAACAAAACTGACTTTTGACTCCCGTCAGGTGCAAGGTCGAAGGTCTTTAGCAACTGCAAGTACTGATTTACAACGTTTGAAACGAAATTATGAGCAGAACAAGGCTTTGTACGATGATGAACTTATTTCCAAGGAAGAGTATTTGTTATCCAAAGAGAACTATGAGCTTTCCCAAAAGCAATATGACATTGTAAAACTGCAGACCGAGAACGATGATGAACTGCGCAAAACCTCTTTAACTGGGCTGGATGCTGATTTAGCAAGGATGCAAAAAACGCTGGGCATGGTATATCAACGTTTGGATCACCTGAATGTGCGAGCTCCTGCCGATGGGCAATTAGGGTTTTTGGATGCGGAAATAGGACAAAACATTACCCAAGGACAGCGGATAGGGCAAATCAACGTATTGACAGATTTCAAAATAGAAGCAGAAATTGACGAGCATTATATTGATCGTGTTAAACGTGATTTGACCGCTTCTTTGGAGCGTAATGAAAAAGACTTTCCATTACGTTTAAGGAAGGTGTATCCAGAGGTTAGAAACGGTAGGTTCAAGGTTGACTTGGTATTTACCAAATCAAGACCGGAAACCATTCGTGCAGGGCAGAGCTATAATATAAAGCTACAATTGGGGGCATCTTCAGATGCACTTCTTTTGTCCAAAGGAAGTTTTTTTCAAAGTACGGGTGGTCAGTGGATATTCGTAGTTGATGGCAATGGAAGTGAAGCACTCAAAAGATCCATTCGTATCGGTAAGCAGAACTCTAGATATTATGAAGTATTGGAAGGTTTGCAGGATGGTGAAAAAGTAATTACCAGTAATTATGACAGTTTTGGCGAAGCCGAAAGGATTATTTTGAAATAAGATCGAATAAATCATAAAACAGACTGTCACATAAAGTGTAGTCGGATGTATTTAAGTAACAAGCAAATAAAAATCAATCAAAAAATGATACAGATACAAAATTTAAAAAAGAGTTTTAGAACAGAAGAAGTGGAAACCTTGGCACTGAACAAGGTAAACCTAAACGTGGCAGAAGGTGAATTTGTCGCTATTATGGGGCCTTCTGGTTGTGGAAAATCCACTCTATTGAATATTATTGGAATGCTCGATAATCCCACAGAGGGGAAGTATCAATTTGCGGGCCATGAAGTAAGTGGTCTCAAAGAAAGCCAACGCACCCAATTGCGAAAGGGAAATTTAGGTTTTGTCTTCCAAAGCTTTAACCTTATTGATGAGCTCACCGTGTATGAAAATGTAGAATTACCGCTTATTTATCTTAAGATGAGTAAAAGTGAACGCAAGCAAAAAGTGAGAGCCGTTTTAGAGCGCATGAAAATTGCGCACCGTGAAAAGCACTTTCCACAACAGCTATCAGGTGGGCAACAACAAAGGGTTGCCATTTCAAGGGCCGTAGTCACCAATCCAAAATTAATATTGGCAGATGAGCCTACAGGAAACTTGGATTCTAAAAACGGCATTGAAGTTATGAACCTGCTAACAGAATTGAACCAGGAAGGAACGACAATAGTAATGGTAACACACTCCGATAGGGATTCCCATTATGCACATAGAATAGTTAATCTTTTTGACGGACAGGTAGTAACCGAAAGCCAAAACAGGGAAATTGGAGCCATGATATAAAACAGAGAGTTTATTCATCAATCAAAAATCATCGTCATGTTCAAAAACTATCTAAAAATTGCTTGGAGAAACCTTCTCAAAAACAAGGCGTATTCCATTATAAATATTGGAGGTCTTGCCTTAGGCATGGCAGTGACGCTAATAATCGGACTTTGGGTACACGATGAGTTGTCCCACAACAATTACTTTGATAATAAGGATAAGATAGCCCAAGTTTTTCAGTCCCAGACATTTAATGGGAACGTAGGTACAGGTCCAGCAATACCTAGACCTCTGGAAAAAGCACTAAGAGATGGGTATATGGATAATTTTAAGTACCTGGTAATGTCTTCTTGGACCAATGATGCTTATTTAAAGTATCGAGAAACCAATTTATCGCGTCCAGGCAATTATATGCAGCGAGAAGCTCCTGAGCTCTTAAACCTGGATATCCTTAAAGGAGAAAAAGATGGATTGAGGGAAGTGAATTCCATTATGCTTTCCGCATCGACTGCAGAGGCACTATTTGGTAAAGAGGACCCAATAGGGAAGGTAGTTAAAATAAGTAACGAACATGATTTAATGGTTACCGGTGTTTATGCCGACATTCCCTTTAACAACACCTTTAACGATACGGATTATATTATTCCTTGGGACCACTATGTGGCTACAAGGGAATGGTTGCAAAACGCTGAAGACAATTGGGGCAACAATTCTTTTCAGATGTTCGTGCAATTGGTGGATAACGCCAATATGGACAAAGTATCTGCGACTATTAGAAATGTGAAAAAAGATTTGAATGAGGATACTGCCGAGTTCAATCCCCAAATTTTTCTTTTTCCCATGGAAGAATGGCATTTAAAGAACAATTTTGAGCAAGGGAAGCAAGTAGGTGGTCGTATAAAGTATGTATGGCTTTTTGGTATAATAGGTGTTTTTGTATTGCTGTTGGCGTGTATAAATTTTATGAATTTAAGTACGGCAAGATCAGAAAAGAGGGGGAAAGAGGTTGGTATTCGAAAATCTATCGGTTCTCAAAGGGGACAGCTGATCTATCAGTTTTTAAGCGAATCATTTTTAGTGGTATTTTTCGCCTATCTTCTTTCTATTCTAATTGTTCTGCTCTCTTTAAACGGGTTTAATGAATTGGCCAGAAAAGAGATTGTCTTTCCTTGGAACAATTTTATCTTCTGGGGTATTTCACTGTTTTTCATTCTGTTCACGGCACTATTGGCAGGAAGTTACCCTGCCCTGTACCTATCTTCATTTAAACCTGTAGATGTCTTAAAAGGAACTTTCAAGGCCGGCAAGTATGCAGGATTGCCCAGAAAGATTTTAGTAGTGCTTCAATTTACGGTTTCGGTTGCATTCATTATCGGTACCGTAATAGTAATGCAGCAAATCAACCATGCAAAAAATAGGCCAATAGGATATGATAGGGAAGGCTTGATTCAGGTTCCTACGTTTAGTCAGGATTTTATTGGCAAGACAGATTTGATGCGAGCTGAGTTTCTAAATTCAGGGGCAGTGGTTCAAATGGCCACATCCAGTAGTCCAACAACAAGGATATGGTCTAATAGAAGCGGATTTGATTGGGAAGGAAAACCCGAAGGATTTCAGGAAGATCTTGCATGGACAGAGGTTTCTGCGGAATATGCCAAGACCCTCAACCTGAAAATCGTGGAAGGAAGGGATTTTTCAAGGGATTTTGCTTCGGATTCTTTGGGAGTGCTCATCAATGAAACCGCAAAAAAATATCTTGGAATCGAAAGCCCTGTGGGTAAATTTTTAAAGGATAGTGACGAGGAAGATCCTGGCCCGCCTTTGAAAATAATAGGGGTCGTCGAGGATATGATAGCTCAGTCACCCTATGAACCCGTTAAACAAGGGATGTATGTTTATGATCGACAGGATAATTTTAGCTACTATAACCTCAAGCTTAATCCCAAGCAAAGTGCAAGCCAGAATATTGCGGTTATTGAAAGGGTATTTACAGAACATTTTCCGGATATCCCGTTCCAATATGATTTTGTAGATCAGGAGTATGGCGAAAAATTTGCTGCTGAAGAACGCATCGGAACCCTATCAGGAATCTTTACAGCCCTAGCTATCTTGATTAGCTGTTTAGGATTATTTGGCTTGACTTCATTCGTGGCCGAGCAACGAACCAAGGAAATTGGGGTTCGGAAAGTATTGGGAGCATCGGTATTCAATGTTTGGAATATGCTTTCTAGAGATTTTCTAAAGTTGGTCATTATTTCCTGTTTTGTAGCGGTTCCTATTGCGTATTTCGTAATGAACGGATGGCTTCAGGAATATCCATATCGAGTGATTCTTGAATGGTGGATTTTTGCATTGGCAGTAATCGGGGCCATGTCAATAACGGTTCTTACGGTAAGCTTTCAGGCGATTAGGGCGGCAAAAGCCAATCCTGTTGAAAGCTTGCGTATGGAATAATACCAATAGCTATAGGAAATAATTCAATTGCCACAAAGGCACAATCAAACAACGAGAACCATGTTTAAAAATCATATCAAAATTGCCTGGAGAAACCTTCTTAAGAACAAGGAATATTTTATTATCAATACCATAGGGCTTTCGGTAGCGCTCATGGTATCTTTCTTGATGTTACTCTGGGTCTATGACGAATATGGGATAGATAAATTTCATGCCAAAGACGACCAGCTTTACCTTGCCAAAAGAAGTATTCCGTTGGAAGAAGGAATTTTCGATGTATACGAGAACATATCATATCCGTTGGCGAAGGCTGCAAAAGAACAGATTCCAGAAATCGAAAAGTATGCCACAATTGCCCGTAGTTTTGAAGATAATCTCAAAGTAGACAATATCGATTACAGGGCTAGTGGTACATATGCCAATGCAGACTATTTTTCTTGCTTTTCGTTCCCGATAGCCCTAGGTGATATCAAGCAATTGGATAAAAAACCGGAAGCTTTGGCGATTTCCGTAAGCTTAGCTAAGCGTATCTGGGGGTCGCAGTGGTCAAAAAAGGCTATTGGTAGCAGTATAAAGATATTGGACAATGGTGATTTTACCGTTGAGGCCGTTTATGAAGATTTCCCTGCTCAATCATCCATTCAGAATGATTTTTATTATGGCTTTAACAAATTTGTAAAAGATAATGACTGGATGCTGGAATGGGGTAATAACGGCATGCAGGTAGCTTTTCAATTGAGAAAGGATGCCGATGTCTTGCAGGTTTCCGATAAGCTCCATAAGTTGTTCCAGGCCAATATTAGTGGGAACAACAAGGAAGGCTGTTTTTTGCAAAAATTTTCGGACAGTTATCTTTATAGCCAATTCGATGAACAGGCCCAGGTAAGCGGGGGGCGAATTGACTATGTCCGTATTTTTTTGATTGCCGCGATTTTTCTGTTAGTGATTTCTTGTATCAATTTTGTAAATCTTGCCACAGCCCATGCAACGAAAAGATCTAGTGAAATTGGAGTTCGAAAAGTAATCGGGGCTGGAAAAAAAATACTAATGTGGCAATTTCTGATTGAAACATCGGTAATCACTTCCATCTCCTTTGTCCTTGCGCTGATCTTTACGGTTATACTGCTGCCTAGTGTGAACATTTTTGTGGATAAAAGATTGGTAATAGACTTTATACAGCCGGCTTTTTGGCTGTGCATATTTGGGGTCTTTATTTTTACCACTTTATTGTCAGGGGCCTACCCCGCCTTGATTATCTCCTCGTTTAGGCCCATTGTGGCTCTTAAAGGGCAGGCGAAAGAAAGAAAAAATACGGTATCATTTAGGAAAGCCCTAGTGGTGCTGCAATTTGGCTTGACGATTCTATTGGTGGTTGCAGCCTTGGTCGTACGGTTACAAATAGACTATATCAACAATAAGGAACTCGGATTGGCAAAAGAACATTTGGTCGCTATGCACCAGGATCAGCCAATTACCGAAAAGTACGAGGTTCTCCGTAATGAGTTAATGACATCAGATGCCATTGCGGATGTAACCCTAGCAGGTCCTTCTCCTCTGAATATGGTTGCTTCCTCAAGTGGAGTTGTTTGGCCCGGTAAGACCGTTGCACAGGAAAATATTGAATTTTCCTTGCTTTGGGCGGCCCATAATTTCCCTGAGGTCTTTGATATTCCAATCAGTGCGGGCAACTATTATCGTGAAGGAAGCCAAGACACATTGAACATCGTTCTGAACGAAAAAGCTCTTGAAATCACTGGCATTCAGGACCCTATAGGCAAAACTATCCAGATATGGGGAAGTCAGCGACGGATAATTGGGGTACTAAAGGATTTTCATAACCAATCGCTTTACGAACCCATACAACCAGCCGTTTTCTTTTTGGAACCTAACAATGCGGGAACGATGTTCGTAAAGATGAAGTCAGGAAAAACCCATGAGGCCTTGATTGCTATGGAGGAAACCTTTGCCAAGGTCATACCTGACCTGCCTTTGCATTACAGTTTTATAGATGAGGATTATGCTGCACAATACAAAAGTGAGACCTTAACCGGTGCCCTAGCCTATTATTTTGCACTGATTTCTATTCTAATTTCCTGTCTCGGACTCTTTGGTCTGGCCACATTTATGGCCAAACAGCGTACGAAGGAAATCGGTATCCGAAAAGTTTTAGGAGCTACTGTGGGTAGTATTGCGGCCCTTATTTCCAAAGACTTTTTGAAGTTGGTATTGCTGGCCTTTGTTATAGCCTCACCGATCGCATATTATTTTATGGACAGTTGGCTTAAGGATTTTAGCTATAAAATTCGCATCCATTGGTGGGTTTTTATTTTAACTGGGGTACTGGCAATGTTTATTACCTTTTTAACGATAGGCTTTCAATCGATTAAATCGGCTATGGCA